>JBEKOZ010000680.1:0-3244 GCA_049521275.1 Bryobacteraceae bacterium
GTTCAGGCTCTCTCTCTGCCCTGAACCGCCATGCGTCAGCATGCGGACAGACGCTAGCTCTCAAGCGACGGGTAGCAAGCCATCGGCTCCCCCTGTTTCTCCAAAATGTAGTGGACCGCCGCGTCGATTATCTCCGCTGACCACAGGTGCCGGGTGCTCCCGTGCCGCGCCCAGCGCGACCTGCTCTTTTGCTGGGGATTGAGGAGGTTGAGCGCACGGCTGGCGTAGCGCTTGAACGCGTCCAATGCCATTTCAGGCGCAACATCCACATCTACCACGGTGTGTATATGGTTGGTACGCACTTGCGCGGCGCGGAGCGGCCAGCCTTTGTAAAGGCAGACCTCGCGGATCGCCTCAAGCGTAACGAACCGTTGCCCGGCGTCCATCTCGAACGGCGCCTGCTTTAGGCGCGCTTCGACATACTGGCACAGCCTGGGCCGAGGCTCCGGCAGCGGGGCGCCCGGAGCATTGTGGTGCCGGTCGATGGCGCCTGGCTGGCCTGGGATGTGCCATCCGTAGCAGGAAAAGGTGATGAGTAGGTGGCTATGGATACCAGTGATCGGACCCAACGGATTTTCTCAGGGATTTTGCTCGTTTGTCCGCATGCTTAACGCATGGCGGTTCAGTGGCTCGAAAGCAACGTCAGGAAAGGCCACCGCATGCGGACATTCGCTATATCGAATACACTCTTCCCCGATGCGCCCCAATCAGGATCTGCACCATCCGGTGCGCGATCAATTCATGCAGCGTCAATAATTCCCGATTCGCCGCCACGATCCCTTCGACGTCGAGCGGGTCCACCGGCCCGCCGCCTGCCCTCAGCGCCGCCGAAGCTTCGGAGATCACTGGGTCCGCGATCACGTCGCCCGCCATCTCCCACAGCGTGATGAAGCGATCCACCGCCGTCGGGAAGCTCAGCGCGAACACGCCCCAGTTGCTGGTAGTGCGCGGAGGCTTGTAATCCAGATTGAACGGACCCGCGTACTTGTGGCTGCGCAGCAGCACCAGCACGTTCAGCCAGTCGAGCGGATTCACTAATCCCACCGCGATATCCACATCGTGTTTCAAACGGTATCCGTCATTAATGTCGAAGTGCCACAACTTGCCGCACAGCAGCGCCCGCGCCAGCGCCGCCCGTGGAGCCGCGCCCCACATCAGCTCATGCAGATACTCCGGATTTAACCCGACCATCTCCGGATGCGTCAACAGCCCCGACGAAATAAACGCCAGCATCGCGTCGCTGGTGGGCAACAGAATCTCCGCTTGCGGCTCGAACGGTTTGGCTTCCATGCAATGCTTCAGCGTGGGCCGCCCGAACTCCTTCGCGATTTTGATATCCGCCTCGCACGCCGCATTCAGGCCCTCCGCGTACCAGCGCAGCGTCTCCGTTTCCTCCACCGCGCCCTGCACGTAATATCCCAGCGAACCCGGCCAATAGACCGCGAACTCCGCGCCCAGTTGATGTCCGATCTTCACCGTATTGGCCAGGCGCCGCGCCGCGTACGCGCGCACTTCCGGAGCCTCCGCCGCCGGGCTTGCCGCCCATACCGCGTGATGAAACGTCTCCGTCGTCACCATCGAGCACCGCAAGCCGTTGGTCTTCAAGGACGCCTGAATCCGCGCGACGATCGATTCCTGCTCATCTTTGAAAAGCGCCGGCGTCGGGATCACATCGGTATCATGCGTGGTCCAGTATCCGATGCCGATCTTCGCGTATTCCTCAATGACCTTTTCGAATCCCACCGGCTCGCGCGTCGGCGCGTGAAACAGTGCGTGCCCTTCGTAGGCCGCCGCCCATTGCGGACCGGAGATGAAGTACTTTCGCCGAACGTCAGGCGAGTATCCGCCGCCGCACGCATCGATCAAGCGCTCTACCAGCGCCCTCTGTTGACTCTGATGAATAGGTGCCATGAAACGCTTATGATACCTAGATGCCGCTTTTTCTGCTCGCGCTTCTGGCGATGGACACCAGGGTCCAGCTCGACTCTGGAAAAATCGCCGGCGCGGAAGCCAACGGGGTCGCTTCGTTCAAAGGGATTCCCTACGTCGCCCCGCCCACCGGGCCTCTGCGTTGGAAACCGGCTCATACCGTCGCCCCGTGGACCGACACGCGCATCGTGAAGGATTTCGGAGCCGCCTGCCCCCAGCCTCCGATTCTCGAAAAAAGGTACGGCATCAAGTTCGACCGTTTCAGCGAGGACTGCCTCACCCTCAACGTGTGGACCGCCGCGCGACTTCCCACGGAGCGCCGCCCGGTCCTCGTCTGGATTCATTTTGGAGGCAACATCGCCGGCGCGGGCTCCATGGCCGATGGGTCCGCGCTCGCACGCCAGGGCGCGGTCGTTGTGACCATCAACTACCGACTGGGACCCTTCGGTTTTCTTTCGCTCCCTTCGTTGTCCAGGGAATCGTCGCGCGGCTCCTCCGGCAACTATGGACTGCTTGACCAGGTGGCCGCGCTTTTATGGGTGCATCGCAACATCGAAAAATTTGGCGGCGATCCGGGGAACGTCACCATTTGCGGCGTCTCGGCCGGCGGCAGCGACGCCGGCTGGCTGATGACTTCGCCTCTGGCGAGGGGCCTGTTTCATCGCGTCATCATTGAAAGCGGCGCCGTGTTTTCCTCGTCCGATGTGCGCCTCGCCACGGCTGAACGCGGCGGAGCAAAGCTTTTGGGCGATGACCCGGCGGCGCTACGCCTCCGTTCCGCGGTGGAAATCCTGGCGGCGGGCAGCGCTTTCGGTCCGATCGTCGACGGCTGGGTGATCCCGGAAGATCCCGCGAAAATCTTCGCCTCCGGCCAGCAGGCCAACGTGCCGCTGATCGTCGGAACCAACGGCGATGACGGATCGATTTTCACCGAAGATCTCAAGACCGTCGCCGATTACCGCGCCTACGTGGCCCATGATTTTTCCACCGCCGCCGACATGCTTTTGGCGCGGTACCAGGCTAGCGACGACGCCCAGGTCCACGCCGCCGCCAGCCGCCTGTTCACGGATAGTCTGTTCATCGCCCCCGCCCGCCGCCTCGCCCGCCTGCACGCGGCGGTGAACGCGAAAACGTTTCTCTACCACTTCACTCACTCGACGGGCGAGCGCGGAGCCTTCCACACTTCTGAAGTTCCGTGCGTGTTTGCAGCCGACCCCGGCAGCGATCTGGCCAAAGCCATGTCCGGCGCGTGGCTGCGATTCGCCGCCACGGGAAACCCCAACGGAGGCGGCCTGCCGCCATGGCCCGCCTACAC
>JBEKOZ010000681.1:0-3235 GCA_049521275.1 Bryobacteraceae bacterium
TACGCCCGCGGTCCCGCCCCAGGATTGTCGATGGAGTTGACCACCCCCACCGGAGCCGCCATCGCCGCGACGCTCTCCTCCGGCTTCGGCCCCATGCCTCCCATGCGCATCTCGAGCATCGGGTACGGCGCCGGCGACCGCGACTTCGCCGAATCCCCCAATGTCCTCCGCGTCCTGATCGGCGAACGCACCGGCGCGCCCGAATCGACCGTCGTCAGCGTGCTCGAAGCCAATATCGACGACTCCAGCCCGCAAGTCCTCGGCTACGCTCTGGAACGCCTGATGGAGGCCGGTGCCCTCGACGCTTCGCTCTCTCCTCTGCAAATGAAAAAGAATCGCCCCGGCTCGCTGCTGCGCGTGATCGCCCGGCCGCAGGACCAGGAGATGCTGGCGCAACTGATCTTCGCCGAAACCTCCACCCTCGGCCTTCGCATCCACACCGCGGAACGCCGCATTGAAGAGCGCAAAATCGTGGAAGTCGAAACGCCTTTCGGAAAGATTCGTGTCAAGGTCTCCGACCACGGTTCCTTCGCGCCGGAGTACGAAGACTGCCGGGCCATCGCCGAACGCACCGGCACCCCTCTTCCCGAAGTGCTGGCCGCCGCCCAGTCCGCCTATTTGAAAAGACTCTAAAAACCCACGTCTTTTGTAGCGCGCGCCCCAAGGCGTGCCGCGTCGCCACTCGTGGCGAGGCCCGGTCCGGCATGAACCTCCCCACCTTTGTAAATATAGAAGAACAGCCCTTAGATGAAAAACTACTACCTGACCACGCCCATCTACTACACTAACGCCGCGCCCCATATCGGCCACGCCTACACCACCATCGCCGCCGATACCATCCGCGCGCTGAAACAGATGCAAGGCTTCCACGCGATCCTCACCACCGGCACCGATGAGCATGGCGTCAATGTGGAGCGCGCCGCTCAGGCCCAGGGCAAAACCCCCAAGGAGTATACCGACACCATCTCTGAAGAGTTCCGCCAGCAATGGCAAATCCTCGGCCTCCATATCGATCGCTTCGAGCGCACCACCAGCGACCGCCACGCCCTCGCCGTGCAGGATCTGTTCCGCCGCTGCCGCGAGCGCGACCAGGTTTATAAGGGCCACTACACCGGCCAATACTGCATCTTCGACAACGCCTACGTGGACGACGCCAAACCTGGCGACCCGTGCCCCGATTGCGGCCGTCCCACCGAAACCGTGACCGAGGAGAATTTCTATTTCCGCCTCTCCGAATACACCGACAAACTCCTCGCTCTTTATGAGCAGCAGCCCGATTTCATCCAGCCCGAATCCCGCCGCAACGAAGTGATCTCGTTCGTCAAACAAGGCCTCCGGGACCTCTCCATCACCAGAACTGCCGTCAAATGGGGCATCCCCGTTCCCGATGAGCCCAAGCACGTCTTCTACGTCTGGTTCGACGCGCTGACAACTTATATGAGCGCCGTCTACGGCGAAGACCTCTGGCCGGCCGACCTTCATTTAATCGGAAAAGAGATCGTTCGCTTCCACGCCATCTATTGGCCCGCGTTCCTGATGGCCGCCGACCTGCCTCTGCCCAAGCGCATCTTCGCCCACGGCTGGCTGCTGTTTGAGAACGACAAAATGAGCAAGAGCCGCGGCAACATCGTCCGCGCGACACCGATTCACAAAGTGCTCGGCACCGACGCCCTGCGCTACTTCCTGTTGCGCGAAGTGGTCTTCGGCCAGGACGGCAGCTTCAGTTTCGACGCCCTGGTCGGCCGCTATAATTCCGATCTGGCCAACGGCCTCGGCAACCTGGCCAGCCGTACGTTGTCGATGATCCATCAATACCGCGGCGGCGTGATTCCGGAATCGCCGGGCGACTCGCACATCGCCGAAGCCGCCACCGAAGCAACCTCGGACGCGCTCGATGCTTTCGAAAAATTCGAATTCTCCAAGGCCCTCGAAATCGTCTGGAGCCTGATCGCCGCCGTCGACAAATACATCGTGGAGCAGGCTCCCTGGAAGCAGGCCAAGGCGGAGGGCGGCGCGGAACGCCTGAACCAGACTCTCTACACCGCGGCCGAAGCCCTGCGCATCGTGACCGCGTTACTGTCGCCCGTGCTTCCTGAATCCTGCGCGAAAATCTATGCGCAGCTTGGCTTCACGAACCCCATCACCGAGGTCCGCACCAAGGATCTGCACTGGGGCCATCTCCCCGCGGGACAAGCGCTAGGCACCGTGTCCGGAGTTTTTCCCCGGGCCGACCCCAAAATCTCCATTGAAAAAATGAAGGAGCTCGAAATCGAAGAATACGCCCGCCAGCAGGCCGTTTTAGGCAAGCCCGCGCCGGAGCCCGTCACGCACATCACCATCGACGATTTCCTGAAAGTCGACCTGCGCGTAGGCATCGTGATCGACGCCGCGCCGGTCCCGAAATCCGATAAACTCCTGCACCTGCACATCGATATCGGCGAACCCAAACCAAGAAGCATCGTAGCCGGCATCGCCGAAGCCTACAAACCGGAAGCATTAGTAGGCCGCAAAGTGGCCATCGTAGCCAATCTGGCCCCGCGCAAACTAAGAGGCATAGAATCGCAAGGCATGATCGTAGCCGCGTCGCTAGAAGGCGGCAGCCCATCCCTGGTAAGCTTCCTCGAAGAAGTGCCGGTGGGCGCAAGATTAAAATAACTCTGCGTCCTCTGCGTCTCCGCGTGAAAATTGATGCTAATCGACTCCCACTGCCACCTGGACAGCGAGCAATTCGACCAGGACCGCGAGTCCGTAATCGAGCGTGCCCTAGCCGCCGGCGTAACTCACATGGTCGCCATAGGCACCGGCAACGGTCCCCCTGATCTCGAAGCCGGCATCCGCCTGGCCGACCGCTATGAAGCGTTCTACGCCACGGTGGGAGTACATCCCCACGACGCCGCGAAAGCAACTGACGAAGTCTTCAAAAACCTCTCTTCCCTGGCCCGACATCCCAAAGTAGTTGCGATAGGCGAAATCGGACTCGACTATCATTACGATTTTTCCCCCCGCGAAGTCCAGCGCGCGGTCTTCATCCAACAGTTACAACTCGCCGCCGAAGCAAAAAAGCCAATCGTCATCCACACAAGAGAAGCCTGGGACGACACGATCTCCGTAATCCGCGAGCATTGGGACGCGAACCTCGGAGGCATCATGCACTGCTTCTCCGGCAACCCCGCGCAAGCCCAACAAGCCCTGGACGTGGGCTTCTATCTCAGCTTCGGCGGCTTCGTAACGTTAC
>JBEKOZ010000682.1:0-5121 GCA_049521275.1 Bryobacteraceae bacterium
GCTCCACATGACCGACATCAAGAGGATGGAAGAGCCGACCGATCAGATCTGCGAGAAGTGCGGCAAGCCGATGGTCATCAAGTGGGGGCGGCACGGGAAGTTTATCGCCTGCACGGGTTATCCGGATTGCACCAATACGCGGGAGCTGCCGGTGGCGGATACGGGCGAGGTCTCCGAGCAGGATGAAGCGGAGATGTGCGAAAACTGCGGCCGGCCGATGGTGCTGAAGAAGGGCCGTTTCGGGCAGTTTCTGGCATGCAGCGGGTATCCGGAGTGCAAGACGACGAAGCAGTTGGGGGCGGCGCAGCAGCAGAAAGACGTGCCGCTTGAAGAGAAGTGCCCGAACTGCGGGAATCATCTGCTGAAGAAGTTCGGACGCTACGGCGAGTTTGTGGCGTGCAGCAATTATCCAACCTGCAAGTTCGTCAAGCAGAAGACGATTGGCGTGAAGTGCCCGAATTGCAGCGAGGGCGAAGTGGTCGAGCGGCGGTCCAAGCGCGGGAAAACTTTTTATGGGTGCAACCGCTATCCGGATTGCGATTTCGTCGCGTGGGGCAAGCCGATTGCGGAAAAGTGTCCGCAGTGCGGCGGCAGCTACATGATCGAAAAGTATCTGAAAGCCGGCGCTTTCGCGCAGTGTCCGAACGACGAATGCAAATTTAAGAAGCCGCTTGAGGTTGGGGCTCCGGTCGAGGCTGTGGTTTAATGGCGGGCGAGAAAACGCAGCCCGACTACGGCCTGGATGCGCCGCTGCTGGTGAGGCGCATGTTCACGCGCGCGGCGTGGACAGCGGCGATCGGCGTCGCGGTCTTCCTGATCAACCGGAGCGAATATCCGACTACATCCATCGAGGTGCTGGCGGTGTTTTGCGCGATCGGCGCGGTGTTTCTGGCGGTCGGCTTGATTATGATGTGGTCGAGCCGGACGGGGAAGCTGCGGCTGCGCGATGAGCTGCTCGATTCGCTGGGACTGAAGGGCGAGGAAAAAGTTCTGGATGCCGGGTGCGGCCTCGGGCTGATGTCGATTGGCGCGGCGAAGCGGCTGAAGACGGGCAAGGTGACGGGGGTCGACGCGTGGGATACGACGGTGCTGTCGGGGAACTCGGCGGATGGGGCGAAGGCGAACGCGAAGCTCGAAGGGGTACAGGATCGAGTCCGGTTTGAGGCGGGGGACCTGCGCAAGCTGGTGTATCCGGAGAAGAGCTACGACGTGGTGGTGTCGGCGGTGGCGGTCCACAATCTGGGCGCGCGCGAGGATCGGGAAAAAGCGGTGCGCGAGATGTGGAGAATGCTGAAGCCGGGCGGGCGGCTGTTGATCCTGGATGTTTTTCACGTGGGCGAGTATGCGTCGGTGCTGCGCGAGGCTGGGGCCGAAGAGGTGACCATCGGGTCACACGGATTCCTGTGGTGCCTGCCGACCAAGAGTGTCCGGGCGGCGAAGAACTAGATGCGCCTGGGGATCGGCTCGCTGGCGGTAGCAGTGTGCGCGATGGGGCAGGAGCGGTCGGTCCCGCTGTTCACGATCGAGAAAAGCTCGAACGCGAATAGGGTGCAGTATGACGCGCGGGTGCGGGCGGATGGGCATATCGATTCAAGTCAGCCGGTGGTGGCGTACTGGATCATGGGGGCGGAGGACGGGCGGCGGCAGGAGCTGAATATTCTGGAGCGGGCCAAGGCGTACGGGTTCACGCTGCATCGGGATGGTCCGGATTCCTACCGGCTGTGGGTGGTGAGCCATCGGGAGAAGGAGATCCACGTGTTTCGCGAGGCGGCTCCGGGCGGGTTCACGGTGCGGGCGGAGGCGGTGATCGGCGGGAGGACGGCACTGGTCGAGAAGATTTTCATCCAGATGCACAGGTCGTTTCTGCTAAGCCTGCCGGATTTCGGGGAGATGTTCGGGTTCGATCGGGAGACTGGGGAGAAACGGGTGGAGAGGGTGACGCGGACGGAGGAGTGAACGCATTTCACGCAGAGACGCGGAGAACGCGGGGGAGGAGCAGGTATGGCTGCGGGTCGCGGATTGGTGAGTAAATCCAGCGCGCATTCGGTGGCAGAAACGCTCGACCGGCTGGAAGCGGTGCTGCGCGAAAAAAGCATTCGGGATGAAGCGAAAAAAGCCGGCCTGCATATGCCGGCGATGGAGTTATTGATTTTCGGCAACCCCAAAGCCGGCACGCCTCTGATGGTCTCGGAGCCGACTATCGGAATCGACCTTCCGCTGAAGGCTTTGGCATGGGAGGACCGCGAGGGGAAGGTCTGGCTGAGCTATAACGCGCCGGAGTATCTTGAGGAGCGTTTCTCGATTGGCGAGGAGCTGATGAAGAACATCAGTGGGATTGGCGGGCTGATCGAGTTGGCGCTTCGCTAGCCTAGTAGGAATCGGGCGATCTGGGATGGTTTGGCGGACTCCATCAGGCAGGTGCGGGGGCCTTCGCGGGCTTCTACGCGGATCGATCCGGAGGTTTCGCTGACGCGATAGGCGGTTTTGGCGCCGTGATGCGCGGTTAGGGAATCGAGAGGCCAGTCGGAATCGGCGATCATGTGGATCGCGCCTTCGGGGCCGATCAGGATGGTCATGTGGGAGCAAGCGCCGGCGGATTCGGCGGCTTCGAGGATGGTGGCGGCCTGGTCTGCGAATCTGCTCACGGGATGCTTATCGGAGCGGGGACCTTTAATAATAGGTGCGGCCCAGCCATTCGGCTACCAGGGCGGGTTTGTCGCGGCCTTCGACCTCGACGGTGGAGAGCCAGGCGATTTCGACGCCTCCTTCCACGTCCTTGATCGATTGCAGGGTGAATCGGCCGCGGACGCGGGAGCCGCTGGGGACTGCGCCGGTGAAGCGCAGGCGATTGAAGCCGTAGTTGACGCGCAGCTTAAAGTCGCCGTCGACGGTGATCGCTTCGTTGATGAGCTGCGAGAGCAGGGAGACGGTGAGGAATCCGTGGGCGATGGTGGCGCCGTAGGGGGATTCGCGGGCGGCGCGGACGGTGTCGACGTGAATCCATTGATCGTCGCCGGTGATGGCGGCGAACTGGTCGATTTCGCGCTGAGTGATTTCATGCCAGCCGCTGACGCCGAGTTCCTGGCCGACACTTGCGCGCAGTTGGTCCAGCGTCATTTGCCGTCGACCGAGAAAACCAGGAGGACGTTTCCGCCGGAGCCTCCCCACATGCCGTAGCCCGAGGGCGTGAAGACCATGCCGTTGGCGATAGCGGGGCCGGGGGCGTCGAAGGAGCCTCCTTTGGCGGTCACGCCGTTGACGGTTTCGAAGGAGCGGGCGGCGTCGAAATCCCAGACGATGTCGCCGGTCTTCGAATCGTAGGCGCGGAAGTGCCGGTCGACTCCGCCGGCGAAGACGATGCCGGGGATCACGGAAATGGCGGCCGAGATCGAGGTCTGGCAGCCCTGTGTGCCGGGACTACAGCCGGTATCCGGGGTCATTTTGGTCCACAGTTTTTCGCCGGTTTTCAGATCGACGGCGCTGATGAGGCCGGGGCCTTTGAAACGGTCGGAAATCGCGGCGTAGGAGTTGTGGTCGTCGGTGGCGTGGCCCCATTCGATGCCGCCGAGCGCTCCGCCCAAGCCGATGCGGGTTTGCCAGACGACCTTGCCTTTATTGTCGGGGTCGAGGGCCCAGAGGACACCGGATTTTTGTCCGATCACGAGCAGCTGCTTGCCGCCGATCGAGCGGAGGGCGGGTGAAGTACCGAAGTCGAAATCGGGGCCTTTATCCTCGGGGCAGTTCGCCTTTCCGGATGGGCCGCAGGCCATGGTGAAATTGTCCTTGGCGGTTGCCTGCATCGACCAGACGAGCTTACCGGTTTCGAGATCGAAGGCGACGATGGCGTCGCTGGTGTTGAAGTCGACGTTGGTGTAGGAATCGCCGGTGGCGGCGTAGATCAGTTTTCGTTTCGGGTCGACCGTGGGCGAGGACCAGACCGCGGCGCCGGCAGGTCCGTAAAGCTGAGTGCCGGTGCTGCTGGTTTTATATGGCTTGGGAGGATCGAGCACGGTGAAGGATTTCCAGATGACCTTGCCGGTTTCGGCATCGAGCGAGGCGACGCTTCCGCGGAACTTGCAGCATTCATAAGCGGGCGACATGGCCGAGGCTTCTTCGATCGAGGAAATGGGGACGTAAAGGCGGCCGTCGTAATAAGTGGGACTGCCGACGATGCGCGCGACCGGGTGATCGTCGACTTTGATCTTCCACAAGGGCTTGCCGGTTTCGGCGTCGACGGCGTGAGCGTTGGCTTTCACATCGCCGAAATAGGCGACGAAACGGCCGCCGACTTTCGCGATGGTGACGGCGTTGCGGATGCTGGCGCCGGCTTTATAACTCCAATAAACGCAGCCCGTGGAGGCGTCCAGCGAATAGACGTTGCCGCTGACGCTGCCGATGAAGACTCGTCCACCGACGACCGTCGGCTGAGATTGGACGGAGGTGTCGCCGGGGAATCCGAAGGCCCATTTCAACTTGAGTTTCGGCACATCGGCGGCGGCGAGGCCGGGATTGGGCTGGTAGCGGGAATTACTCAGGTCCTGTCCCCAGCCGTTCCAGTCGGTCGAGGCGATGGCGATGGGTTTGGGCGCGGAGGTGCACAGGCCGGCGGGCAGAACAGCGGTGGCCGTTTCGGTGACTTTAGAGAAGTCCTTGGCGGTGATGAATTTGGCGATGGCGCGTCCTTCTTCCTCGCTCAAGCCCGCGGCTTGCGGTTGCATGACGCCTTCGAACATCGCTTTGAACACCGCCTCCGGTGTTTTTGACACCAGTTCATCGTGCGTGGGCATGTGCAGCCGAGGCTCACCGTCGTGACAGGTACCGCAGCGGGATTTGTAGAGCGCGGCGCCGTCGGGAGCCGCGGCGAAGGACAGGGAAGAAGCGACCAGGGCGATGACGATTTGGCGACTGAGCATAATCTGGGGCTTAATGTAACACAGAGGCGATGAGGGCACTGCGTTCCTTTCTATACTGTACACGGTACACTGTATCACATACAGTAGTGCGCGTCAAGAGGGAAACGATCAGATATCCTTTGTAGAGACCATGCCGGATTCTCCGACGTTCGCACACTTTCGCTGCCCGGGTTGCGCGGGCGAGATGGATTTCGATCCGCAGACGGGT
>JBEKOZ010000683.1:0-3220 GCA_049521275.1 Bryobacteraceae bacterium
GTCGGCGGCCTCATGACCGCGGTGATCGCAGTGGTGTTCCTGATGAGGATCAGCGCCTTGATGACCGGACTCACTCTGGCATTCCTGGTGACCTTCGCTCTGGTGCTGACGCAGGCCTTCGGCAAGATTCGCCCGATTTTCCGCGAACGGGGGAAAATCACCGCGGAAGTTACCGGACGGCTCACCGAATCGCTGGGCGGCGTGCGCGTGATCAAGGGCTATCACGCCGAGGAGCGCGAGGCCGCCGTGTTCTCGGGCGGCGTCCAGAGGCTGCTCGACAACGTGATCAAATCGCTCACCGCGATGTCGCTGATGGGCCTTTCGGCAACGGTCCTGATGGGCATCGTGGGCGCCATCGTCATGTTTGTAAGCGCGAAAGAGATTGCCGCCCACGAGATGACGCTTGGGGATTTCTCGCGCTACACCGCTCTGCTGGCCTTCCTGATCGCGCCCGTGGTGCAGATCGTCAGCATCGGCACGCAGTTGACCGAGGCGTTCGCCGGCCTCGAGCGAACGCGCGAAGTGCTGCGCGAACGGCCGGAGGATCTGGACCCGCGCAGGACGGTCGCGCTCGGCACGGTGAACGGCGAAGTGGACTTCGAACACGTCGGGTTCTCCTACGACAAAGACAAGCAGGTTTTATTCGACGTCAGCTTTAGTTCGCAGCCAGGCACGGTCACCGCGCTGGTGGGATCTTCGGGATCGGGAAAATCGACCATCATTTCCTTGATCGCGGCGTTTCATGTGCCGAATGAAGGACGCGTGATGGTCGATGGCGTCGACCTTTCCACAGCGCGCCTCGACACCTATCGCACGCAGTTGGGCGTCGTGCTTCAGGACACTTTTTTATTCGACGGCACCATCGAGGAAAACATCGCCTTCGCGCGGCCGAACGCCACGAAAGAGCAGATCATGAACGCCTGCCGCATCGCGCGCGTGGACGAGTTTGCCGAGAATTTCGAGAAGAAATACGACACCATCGTCGGCGAGCGCGGCGTGAAACTGTCGGGCGGCCAGCGTCAGCGCGTGTCCATCGCGCGGGCGATTCTCGCCGATCCCCGCATCCTGATTCTGGATGAGGCCACGTCGAGTCTCGACTCGGAGTCGGAGGCGCTCATTCAGGAAGGTCTCAAATACCTCATGAAGGGGCGCACCACGTTCGTGATCGCGCACCGCCTGTCCACCATTCGCCGAGCCGACCAGATTCTGGTGGTCGAAAGCGGCCGCATCGTCGAGCGCGGCACGCATGAGACGCTCTTCGACCTGCACGGCCGCTATTGGGATCTCTACACCCGTCAGCACGGCTTGGAAGCAAACCTGTTTCTCGCACCCGGCGAAGGCGACACGGTGGAAGACTCGGGTCCCGGCAAGGAAGCTAAAGACGCAGGCCTGGCCGAAGCGATGCGCCTCCTCCGCTGACCCGCGCTTGTGGCGCACGCACTCGTGCGTGCCGCGTCGACACTCGTGTCGACGCCCGGGCAGCGACGCCTCCCCGGTCTGCATGCTCACGCATGGCGGTTCAGTGCTGAGTGCGCGTCAGCATGCGGACAGACCTCGACCGCTCTAGAACCCGATCCCGATCAGAAACGCCACCTGATTCTGGTTCGACGTAACGACGCTGTCGAAGTTTTTCAGGGCGTTCCCTGTATAACGAACCTCTGGCGATATGTGCAGCACCAGCGCATGAATATCGACCCCCGCGCCCAGCACGACTCCGAAATTCGTGTTGTGATTCACCACCAGATTCTCCACGCCCGAAAGGCGGCTGAAAGCAAGTCCGCCTTCGATGTAAGGCTTGACGGGCCCCTTCAGCAGATGGTATTTCGCCACGATCGGAAATTCCCAGCTCGAACCGGAGGTCGATCCCGTCTCTGAGTTGAACGTGTAGCCGCGGTGCAGCGCATCCACTTCAATCGAGAATTTCGCCGGAAGACGCACTTCGCCGTAAACACCCAGCTCGTAACCGCTAGGGCTCACGGGTGGCGTCGACAGCGTTTCGACCGTGGTGACGGCGTCGGTGATCGGGATCCCGATTTTCAATCCGCCAATGACGGGCTGCGCCTGGGTCAGGCCGATAAAAACAGAAGAGTACAAGAATGTTTTAAACAACTTCATGCTTTCATCTTACTGCACCCCTGGCCGCTATAACTGCTCGCGCGCGGCCCGCGTGGCCAGCTCGTCGCAGCGGTTATTGTCGTCGTGGCCGGCGTGGCCCTTGGTCCAGGTCCAGTGCAGCTCATGCTTTTCGACCACCTCGTCGAGCGTCATCCACAGATCCTGATTCACCACCGGCTTCTTCGCCGCGGTTTTCCAGCCGTTGCGCTTCCAGCCCTTGATCCAGGTCGTGATGCCGTTTTTCAGATACTCGGAATCGGTCACCACTTCCACTTCGCAGGGTTCGCGCAGCGCGCGCAGCCCCTCGATGGCGGCGGTGATTTCCATCCGGTTATTGGTGGTGTGCGGCTCGGAGCCGTACATTTCTTTTTTCTTTTCGCCGGAGCGCAGGATGCACGCCCATCCACCCGGTCCGGGATTGCCGATGCAGGCGCCGTCGGTAATTAATTGCACACGTTTCATCATTTCCTTGTCGGGGCTCGTGGACGATCCCGTTCTATTATAAAGAGAGTGCTCGACCCTGACGTAAATTCGCCGCCCGACCCGCAGCCGCTGGTGCTGATTCCGGTCACCGCGGAAGACGCCGCCCGCCGCAAACGGCGCATCCTATTGTCCGTGGCCTTCGCCATTCTGGCCGCCCTGGCCGTCGCCGGCTATCTGTACAAGCGTTATACCGATCCTCTGAATGCCCGCGAATCGCTCGATGCGGGAACCCGTTCGTTCAAGATCGCGCGCTACAACCAGGCTATTCTTTCCTTCGATCGCGCCGTCGCGTTGAAGCCCGACCTCGCCGACGCCTACCTGATGCGCGGGAAATCCTACGTTGGACAATCCGATCCCGACCACGCTCTCAGCGACTTCTCCAAGGTGATCGAGTTGCGTCCTTTGGATCCAGCCGGGTGGATCGCGCGCGGCGCGGCGTATCTCGATATCAATGATTTCGATTCGGCGATCGACGATGCCAATCGCGCTATCGCCTTGGGCGCGGACGCCTCCGCGTATAATCTGCGGGGCTCGGCCCTCCGGAAAAGCGGTGATCCGAAGAAGGCGCTCGATGACTTCAACCATGCCGTCGCGCTGGATCCGAACCCCGACAACTATTACC
>JBEKOZ010000684.1:0-3217 GCA_049521275.1 Bryobacteraceae bacterium
CCGTTCACATCCAGGATCAGCACGTCATTCGGCTGATTCCACACATCCCAAGTCCACCCGAGCAAGGACATCCCCATCTGGTCCGCGAACGTCGTGATCGTCGTCACCAGCGGAGCCCCCACCGTTCCCGTCGAATCCTGATCGCCCGTCTCCGTCGCAATCACCGGAATGCCCGCCGCAAAAATGGCCTGCACTTCGCTAAATACCTGCGGGGCGAAATCGGGTTGCGCCGCGGCCGGCGTACCAAACGCCGCGCCATAAGTCGGATAAGGATGCCAGGTCGCCGCCATCTGATTCAGCGGATCCACCGGCACATGCGACAACCATCCACTCAGGTCCGCCGTATATGACAGGCTGCCGATCAACACCGGATTCGCCGCACCCGTCGCGCGCACCGCGTTGATCATGTCCTGATAGCTGGCGATTGTCCAGGGAGTCGCGATGTTCTGCTGATTGCCCCTGGTGCTGCTCGCCGGGTAACCGCTGAAAGCGCCATTTTGTCCGTACATGAGATACGCCCACGGATCGCCCGTAAAATCGACGTTCATAAACGGCTCGTTGAACAGCTCGAACATCACCGCTGGATTATTTTTATACGTCGTCGCGATCGAAGTCCAGAACGCCAGCGAATGATCCGCATCGGCCATTTGCGTTTGTAGCATCGGGCAGGAGTTTCCCGGAGCCGCCCAATGCAGATCCAGGATCACATAAAGACCCGCTGCGTTCGCCTCTTTAACCATGTTGGCGAGAAACGTCTTGTAGTTCCCTCCTGGATCGGCCTGATGAACCACGCCGTCGGTGTCGGTGCAGGTTGCGGCCAGCCAGGAGGCTTCGTTCAGCGGAATACGCACGATGTTCGCCTTCCAGCCGCTGATCGCCGCCCAGTTCGGATTATCGGGCTGACCGTAATTTCCGCCCGTCGGGTCCGACGGATCGAACCCTTGTATCGCCGTGAATTCCATGCCGCTGAGGTTCACGCCGCGCAACTGCACCACGTTGCCGGCGGCATCGATAAACGCGTTCCCGCTGATCGCAATCGACATCGTGCCGGGATTGGCTCCTGCGATCGTCACAAACCCTCCCGCGGGCGAACTGCCTCCGTTCACTTGAATCGTAATCGGCTGATTGCCGTTCTGGACCCCCATTGGCACCACCACATTCACCTGGTAGAGTCCCGCGTAACCGCCCGCCAGGCCGGCGTAAGATACCGTAGCTGTAACGTCCCCGATCTTGACCACCGCGTTACCCACCGTGGATTCCGTGGCAGTGGTGGGCGCCAGAATTCCGGGCGCAACCGCAGGAGACGTCGCGCCGAATCCGACTCCGTAGAGCACCAGGATGTCCCCAGGCTTGGCTGGCGCGAAGCTTGCCCCGGATATCAGCCCCGGGGTTCCGACAAGAATCCCCGAAGAATAGTCGACCGCAGCCAAGGGGTTCTGTCCATTGGAGTTGTCCTTGAAATACAGAAACTCCGGCGCGGAAGCGGCCAACTGGAGGGTGAAGGGTTGGCTGGTAGTCTGTCCGACAGTGCCGCAGTTCGCGATCACCGTTAGCTGCGTGCTCCCCGAGGCAGGCACAGCCGTCACCTGCGCGTTGATCTGGGTCGCAGAAACGTAATAGAGCGCCGCCGCCACTCCCCCGATCTGTACGCAGGTCTGCGCCAGATTGGTCGGCATCGTGTTGCCGACGATGTCCGATCCCTGCAACGCGTAGGTCACCCCAACGGGGGTGAAATTCGTGCCGATAATGCCAATGAGTCCGCCCGCGGTGACTTGAGTCACCGGCGGTATGCTGAACCCGACTCCGGAAACCGAAGTAATCACGGGGCTGAGGCCCTGGGAGAAGCCGGGTGCCATCGTCAACGCTGCGACTGAGAGTGTTTTCAATAAAATACGCATCGAATTCCACCAAAATTCAGCCTGTATGGAACAAGCTATCATATCCTGGAGGATATGAACGGCCCAAGTAAGGTTGTTTTTTCGCTGGTGGTTCTGCTGGTTCCGTGCGCGGCGTGGGCGCAAGCGGTCACGGCCGCGATTTCCGGCAAGGTTGAGGACAAATCCGGCGCCGTCGTCAGCGGTGCGACGGTCACGGTGAAGAGTCTGGAGACAGGAGCCGTCCGGGTGGTCGCGACGGACGATACCGGCAGCTTCAAAGCGCTCGCGCTGCCTCTTGGGGCACAGGAGGTGAAGGCGGAAAAGCCGGGATTCAAGACGCAGATCCGGACCGGTATTCATCTGACGGTCGGCCAGGAAGCCGTGGTGAACCTTCAGCTTGAAGTGGGTGACTTCGTCCAACAGGTTACGGTCTCCGAAGAAATTCCGGTGGTCAACACCACCACCGCTTCCGTTTCAGGCTTGGTGGGCGAAGCTGCCGTGAAGGACTTGCCGCTCAACGGCCGCAGCTTCGACAATCTGATTACCCTCAATCCGGGGACGATTAACTACAGCTCGGAGAAGGCGGCCAATACGAGCACCAGCAACGGGAACATTTTCTCGGTGGCCGGACGGAGGCCATCGGACAATTTGTTCCTGCTGAACGGCATCGAGTATACCGGCTCCAGCCAGCTCGCGGTAACGCCGGGCGGGGCGAGCGGGGAACTGCTGGGCATCGACGCCATCCGCGAATTCAACGTCCTGACCGACACGTATCCGGCGGAGTACGGCAAGCGGGCCGGTGCGCAGGTGATGGTGGTGACGCAATCGGGAACCAACGTGCTGCACGGATCTCTGTTTGAATTCCTCCGCAACAGCGCCATGGACGCGCGAAATTTTTTCGATCAGGCTTTCGTCCCGCCGTTCCGAAGAAATCAGTTCGGTGGCTCGGCCGGAGGGCCGCTCAAGAAGAACCGCCTCTTTCTGTTTGGCAACTATGAAGGCTTCAGGCAAGCGCTGGCCCTCAGCAACGTAAGCGTCGTGCCGGACGCGCAGGCGCGGCTGGGAATGTTGCCGAACTCTTCCGGTGTCTATTCCGCGGTCGCGAAGCTCAATCCGTCGATGCTGCCTTATATGTCGTTCTGGCCCCAGGCCAACGGCGCGGAGCTGTTGTCGAACGGAGTGCCAAGCGGAATCGCGCTGGGCTACTACAACCCCAGGGAGTCTATCCGGGAGGACTTCGGCACGCTGCGCACGGATTACCTGCTCGGTCCCAGGGACACAGTTTCCGCGGCGTACACCATCGATGACGGCGACAGCCTGATCCCCAACGCGGATCCGTT
>JBEKOZ010000685.1:0-3214 GCA_049521275.1 Bryobacteraceae bacterium
AGTCGGAGCCCTCGAGGAAAAACATGGCGACGGTGGCGAGCGCGCCGAGGTACGCGGTCGCTCCCAGAACCTCTTTCTTGCGGCGCCCATAATCCGCCACCGCGCCGACCATCGGGAGAAAGATGACCTGCAAAATTACCGACACGGCAACCGCGTAACTCCAGAAGCTGCGCGCGTAAATCGGCAAGCCGAAAGGATGCACGTAGCCGCCGGCATCGGCCGCATTGGTGGCGAGCGCAGTGAGATAGGGTCCCAAAAACAGCGTGATCACGGTGGTGTAAAACGCCGAGTTGGCGAAATCATACATGCACCAGCCCACCTGCTCGCGCTTGCTGTAATCGCTCATTTCTTGACCGTCTCCGCGGCCATGGCCTGCAATTTCATGTAATCTTTTTTTCCGTTGCCCAACAGCGGAACCTTGTCCACGTGGATCACGCGGCGCGGGATGGCGAACTCGGGCAATCCATTCTCATGCGCGGCCGCAAGCAATCGTTCGCGCCTCAGATCCGGATCGTCGGTGAACAGGACGATCGATTCTCCGCGCGCTTCTTCCTTGACCGCCGCCGACGCGTGCATGCGTTTCGGCGATGCGGCCACCGCGATGCGCTCCACCACTTCGAGCGACACCATTTCTCCCGCGACCTTCGCGAATCTCTTCAATCGTCCCTGAATCGTGATGTGCCGGCGCGCATTCATGGTGACGATATCGCCGGTGTCGTACCATCCTTCGCCAAACTGCGAATGAGGCGGTTGCAACACGCCGGGCGCGCTCGCCAGAAAATATCCCATCATTACGTTCGGTCCGCGCACGTGTAACTCGCCGCCAGTTTCGATTCCTTCCACCGGCGCGAGTTTGCATTCGATGCCGGGCATCGGCTCGCCCACCGATCCAGGCTCCGAGGACATCGGCGTATTTACGGAAATAATCGGCGAGCATTCCGTCGCGCCGTACCCTTCAAGAATCCTGATGCCGAATTTTTCCGCGTAAGTCCGTCGGACTTCTTCGCTCAGTTTTTCCGCGCCCGACACCACGTAACGCGTTCTATAAAAGTCGTAAGGATGCGCGAATCGCGCGTAATTGCCCAGAAAAGTGCTGGTGGCGAACAGGACTGTGCAATCGCGATCGTACGCAATTTCCGGAATCACGCGATAATGCAGCGGCGAGGGGTACAGGAAGATGCGCGCCCCGCTCACCAGCGGGAGCACCAGTCCCGCCACCAGTCCGAACGAGTGAAACAGCGGCAGCGCGTTCAGAAATTTGTCCTCGTGCGAAATCTGAATCACCGCCCGCGACTGCGCGCAGTTCGCTAAGATCGACGCGTGGCTTAGAGCGACCCCTTTCGGCTTGCCCTCCGATCCGGAAGTGAACAACACCACCGCCATGTCCCGCGGGCGTGTGCGTTTCATTGCCGCCCTGGGAAATCGCAAGGCGAATAAAATCAGCCACAGCTTGTCGAGAATACCGAAATGCTTGCGTATGTCTTCGAGATACATCACTCGCGCCGCGGTGAAATGATCCATCATCGCCGTGAGCTTCGCTTTTTCGATGAACGCGCGCGACGCGAAAATCGTTTTGATCTCCGCGATGCGGCAGGCGTTCTCCAGCCCTTCGCGGCCCGACGTGTAATTCAGCATCGCCGGGATGCGGCGATTCGCCATCATGCCGATAATCATGGCCGCGGTCGGGCTCGCGGTGGGCATCAGCACCCCCACGCGTTCTCCTTCGCCAGTCCACTTGGAGGTCAGCCGGCCCAGCGCCAGCGTCATCTTCAGCAGATCTCCCAGCGTTTCTTCCTTGCCGCGAATATCTTCGATGAACGGCCGTTTCCTGCCAAAACGCTTCACCGACGACAGCAGCGCGTCGGGGATGGTCGTCTCCTCCCGCGAATCGAATTCGGCAATCTGCATAATGCGCCGCAGTTCCTCGCTCGCCAGCCTGCGGCGGTCGCGCGCGCGCGGAGCCTCCGGCATGGGCAGAGGCAGCGGAGCATGCATGGTCAATGTGATTTTCGGAAACCAGCGCCGCGGAAAACCGGCCGGCATGCGGGCAAAATGCGAATTGACGGGACCCTCAATGTGAATCGGCAGCACCTGCGCTCCGGACTTCGCCGCCGCGAACGCCGGACCGTCGTAAATCTTCATGCGGCTGCCGGTAACCGTGATGCGGCCTTCGGGGAAAATAACCACGGGAGCCCCTGATTCCAGCAGCGCAATCACCGTCTTCATCGCCAGCGGACTGGTGGAATCGATCACCAGATAATCGATGAAGGAGAGCAGAATTTTGAAATGCCATTTCGCGGCGATCTGGGAATGCACCAGGTAGGTAGGCGCAAAAGGAAGAAACGCGCCCAGCAATAGTCCGTCGATGAAGGACTGATGGTTGGCCACGATCAGCGTCTTCCCGGCCGGCCTCGCGTAGCCGCGCAATTCAGCGCGAAACAACAGGCGAAGAAAGAAGCGGATGATGATGCGGGCGACAGGAATCATAAAGGGAACGGTGCCGGATCATTGTATCCCACCTACATCTTTTCCAGTTGATCGAGCAGATGCACCATGCGCGGAGCGGCGTCGCACCTTCCGCCGAATCGAAACTCGACGTACGCCGAAGTGAGGTCCTCCACCAGCGGCGATAGTTCCGTCGGCGGCAGTACGCGGGCGAATTCTGAGGGCGTGAGCCACGGCGGTTTTTGGATTCCACGCCGTTCGAGCAACCCCAGCATGCGTTGATAAAGCAGCGTCGCATCGGACGCCTCGCCTTCTCCGCGCTTCAACCGGCGCACGCGCATCGCTCCGCGCCACCATCGCAATGCTGCCGGACCGAACAACACGCCGGCAATCGCGAGGAACAGCACGCCGGCCGCAGTGGGCGCGTACCCATTGCTCCATTGCGCGCTCGACCGCGCCGCGCCGGCCAGCCAACTGGCGGTCCGTTCGATCCAGCGAAGTTTCGCGCCGCGGCCGGATTGTTGCACGCGCGACGCCAGGGTGATCTGCCGGTCCAGATCATAACTCAGGATCCAGTCCTGCCAGAACTGCTCGGCCGCGTCGAAGAACAGGGAGACGCGTGTCATGAACGCGCTCTCGGTGGCGTTGGGATCGGGCGGAGTAGGATCGTACGTCGTCCAGCCGCGGCCCGGAATCCACGCTTCCACCCAACTGTGCGCATCGGAAGCGCGCACCACCTGCCAGCCGGTGAGCGGATTAAAAACACCGC
>JBEKOZ010000686.1:0-3781 GCA_049521275.1 Bryobacteraceae bacterium
GTCATCCCTTCGATCTACGTGCATTTCGCCACCCTTCCTATGTCGATGAAGTCATGGACGTGCTGCGGGCGCGGTGGGTGGCCCGACCCAATTGTTGGAATCGCGCTGGGTCTGGTGGCGCTCACGGGCCGCGAGTGTGGAGGCACCCCGCTGTGATGCCCTGCGGCTAGGCTCCAGTCGGCTGACCCGGAGATCGTGGGGTACTTGCATGATGTCCACGTGGCCGTTAATGGTGGACATCAGGCTCCAATTCGGCTCTGCAGGCGGTTCAACATCGAGGAGACTGTCGGTGCAGCGTTTTTTTAGGGGCGACAAATCACCGCGCCACCCCAGTCGGATGCTAATCTCGCAGGGCGCACGACGGAAGTGCCAGAATTGCGCGAAACTAGCTGATATCACCTATATGCTTTACCGGTTCATTTTATTCGGCGCTTGCGCTTGTATCGCTTTGGCCACGGATGCCGCGTCGATTCAAGGGATTGTCCTGGATTCGGTGACCGGTGCCGCTGTGAGGAAAATCAACGTTTTTCTAAGTCCGGCTGGGGGACGAAATCGTTACCTCGCGACGACTGGCGCCGATGGTTCCTTTTCCTTCGATAAGGTCGAGCCGGGAGGGTATTTTCTTGCGTTTGAAAGCGATGCTTACCGCGCGGCGGATGGTCCGGGAGGCCCCCTCATTCACCTGGAACCTGGACAGCAGCTCAGAAGCCTGAGGCTCGTCGCGGTGCCATTCGGCGGCATTTCGGGGACGATTTTGGGACCCGAAGACGAACCGCTGGTGGAAGCGCTGGTTCGCCTAGTTCAAATCAAGTGGTCACACGGCCACCGCGTCGCATCCGAACTCCGTTATGCGCTAACAGATGATCGCGGGTATTACCGCTTCGACGGTCTCGATTCCGGAGCGTATTACATTCTCGCGAACTGGCAGTTGAGCAGATTCGGCATCCGCACCGTCTTGAGCGGACCCGGGCTACCTGAGATGGCGATGGTTTGGACGTACTTTCCTTACAGCGCGAGCATCCCGGAGGCTTCGCCTGTCCGGGTTGTGGCCGGCCGGGAGACCTCTGGAATTGACATGCATCTGAAGTACGAGCGGACGTTTCACATCAAGGGGGTGCTGAAGGACGCCGGTCCGATTGACACCTTCACTAATAAAACGCCGGGGGTGGCTGCCGCCCGCAACGATGGGGTGGTCAAGGACTATGGGGAGTTCGGCGGCTGGTTCAGACAGGATGGCTCCTTTGAAGCCGTGGGAGTTCCCGCAGGCGACTATCTGGTGCGCGAATCCTATCGGACCGAGATTTTGAGCAGTACGGCGCGCACCCGTGTCGAATCTGCAGATGCTGTCGGCATTGTGCTCAACCCCAATCGTTTCGACGTACACGTCCGAGCGCGATTCGACGGTGACCCTTCACACGATCTTTCGAAGTGGGGCGCGGGTCTGACGCCGACGGATCGGATCGGCAGCGGGCTCATGATTTGGAATCACAGCGGCGTTATTCAGAACGTCGCGCCGGGCCAGTATTTGTTTAAGGTGTACCCCAATGAGGAAGTGTATGTGAAACAGGTGCTCATCGGTGGCAAGGAAGTCACCGGCAGCGAAATCGAGCTGAGCAATGCTGGCGATCAGATGGAGTTCGTCCTGGCGAAGGGAGTCCGCGACGTCGAAGGAGAGTTTGATTGGCCGGAACCACGTCCGGTAAACGTATGCGTGATTCTGGTTTCGGAGCATCCCCGGCCCGGCGATTGGGCCGTCATCCGCCGCGCGGATATCGATCAACGCGGACATTTCGAGTTTTTACACGTTCCTCCGGGCCGTTTTCGTGCCTTCATCGTGAGGGATTTCGATGAGGATCTGTGGGAGAACCGCGAATTTTATCGATTTCTGGAAGAAAAGGGCCTTGCAGTAGACGTGGAACCAGGCACTGAAAACAGTCCTGCGATCCGAATCAAGCCTCCGCGGCTGTCTGATGCTGAAGTTCAGGATGCCTTGGCGAGGCTTGGAAACTGATGCGGCTCCTGCTCGTTTTGCTCGCTATCGTTCCGGGCGCGCTGGCGCAATGTGCTCTCGCTGGCCGCGTGATTGATCGAGCGAGCCGAGCGCCCATCCCCAAGGTCCGCATCTACGCGGCCACTGGCCTCGCGCCGGCTATTTTGACCAGAACGGACGAAAACGGCGCGTTCTGTTTCGAGAAACTTGATTCAGGAGCCTACAGCCTGATCGCGCAGCGCAGCGGCTATCGGGACGTGGCCTACGCATCCTCGCGATCTATGTCTGGTTCGATTGATGTTGCGCAGGGCGCAACGCTCGACGCCTTTATCATCGAAATGACGGCGCGCCCCATTCTGGCAGGCAGAGTCGTCGATGCCGGAGGCGATCCGGTTGTGGGCGCCAAGGTCCGCGCCGTCTACGCGAGCGGAGCGGCGACCATGGGTCGAGATCCGGGCAACATCACGCTCACCGACGTGCACGGCCGCTTCCGTTTCTACGACCTGGACCCAAGCACCTATCATCTGATTGCGTCTCCCCCAGTGGCGTCCAGCCTCTTTTCGGGCACGTATCTGGGCAGCAACGGCGAGCCGCTGTTATCGCGCCAAATCGAGACGTACTACCCCGCCGCCCTGCAGGACGCCGAGGCCGCTGCCATTGAGCTGAAAGCAGGCAGCGAGGTCACGGGCATTACGATTACGATGCTGACGACCACGGTGCGTCACGTGTCCGGCCGAGTAATCGGAACATTTCGCGGCTACATGATGCTCGACGTGAAGCTCTCGGACGGAGGCTCGGAGGGATCGGCAATTCAGGTCGACAAGGACGGCACCTTCCGCAGAGATGGCCTGCGGCCGGCCAAATATACTCTGCGGCTACCCGGAGGAGGCGTGAGAGTTGTGGACCTGACCAATGGCGATGTCGAAGATCTGATCGTCGAAGTTGGTAAGCCAGAGAGATAGACCGACGGAACCGACTGGCCAAACGCATCAAATCACTGTTTCCGCAAGGGCGTTAGACGCTAGCACCCATGCGTCCACTCCTTCCTAACATTGGGAACAATCCGCTGTTTCAACATTTGGGGAAAATCACTGCAGCGACGCCGATAATGTCGCACAACGGAACTGATGTCGCACGGGAGCGCGGTACATCACCCATGCTTTGAAGAGTGAGGGCGTAGATTACTCCCTCGGGTCTACTTGTGGCTCCGATCGAACAGCTACACAAAAGTGTCAGGCGGTTCTCAACGCTGCCGTCGCGCCCCGAGGCGTCAGTAGACCGAGAACGATCGCGACGAGAAGCAGCGCCAACACGTCACCCCAAAGGTGTCCGATGTGTTCGGGATTCTTGAGGGATTGCGCGGCCATGATTCCACCGTGCACTACGCTCGACCAGACTGTGAACCAGATGAGGCTCCGGTGAACCAGCGGATCGCGGGAGGCCATCAACAGGAACACCCCAAGTGTGGCGTAAATCCCCAGAATCATCTGCAGGTAATCCGATTGGCCAGTGTGCCACGACCAGCCGGAGGGCCAGATGATGGTGAGCGGATAGATCCCAATGAGGAAGATCAAACCGAACACCACTAATGCGATGCGCAGATACTTCACGCGATCAGTGTTTGTCATGTTGTTCTCCTTGGAACGGCAATCGGGCTAGTATACTCGATTGCCCGGCAGAGTGCGCCAACGCTCATTTAAATAATCGCTGCCTGAAGCGGGTTGAACCGGACATCCAGGGTTGGCTTGATGTATCTGCTCTCCAGAGGTAACGTTCAAGTGGCCGATAATG
>JBEKOZ010000687.1:0-3211 GCA_049521275.1 Bryobacteraceae bacterium
TACATCCTCGCCAATCGCGAATTCCGGTTTAAGGAAGTGGTCGACGGGTTGGTTACGTTGCCTCTGGTGCTGCCTCCGACGGTGCTCGGCTACTATTTGCTGGTGCTGATCGGGCGGGCGAGCCCGCTCGGAAAGGTGTGGGAAACGATTTTCGGATCGCCGCTGGTCTTCACCTGGAAAGCCGCGGTGGTGGCGGCGCTATTGCATTCGCTGCCGCTGTTGGTGAAGTCGGCGCGCGCGGCGTTTGAGAGCGTGGACCGCAGTTACGAGCGCGCGGCGCGAACCCTGGGCGCGTCGGAGTGGCGATTGTTCTGGCGCGTGACTCTTCCGCTTGCCCATCGGTCGATTTTCGCGGCGGCGGCGCTCGCATTCGCGCAATCGCTGGGCGATTTCGGCGTCACGCTGATGGTGGCGGGGAATATTCCGGGCCGCACCCAAACGGTCGCATTGGCGATTTACGACGCGGTGGAAGCCGGCAACGGAGCGGTGGCGCGGACCTTCGTGCTGGTGATATCGATCGTCACGCTGCTGATTTTGACCCTTGCGAATCGTTTGAACCCCCGTTAGAACTATGTTGCAGGCGCGCCTTCGAAAAACATTTCCGCAGGGTCCGGATTCGGCTGGATTTTCACTCGACCTGGAATTCGAAGCCACCGCCGGCGTCACGGTGTTGTTCGGTCCCAGCGGGTCCGGCAAAACGCTGGTTCTGGACGCCATCGCCGGATTCACGCGACCGGAAGAAGGCCGCATTCTGCTTGACGACGATCTGCTGTTCGATGGCGCGGCGGGCGTGCACCTTCCGCCGCAGGCGCGCAATTGTGGTTACGTGTTTCAGAATTATGCGTTGTTCCCGCACATGACTCTGCGCCAGAACCTGATGTTCGCGGCCGAGCGCCGTCCACGCCTGGAACGGCATCGGCGGGTGAATGAAATGTTGGAGACATTCCGGCTGGCGGAGGCGGCGGGACGGCGTCCGCACGAGGTTTCCGGAGGTCAGCGGCAGCGCTGCTCCATAGCGCGCGCGTTAATCGTCGCGCCGAAGTTGCTGCTGCTCGACGAGCCCACGCAGGGGCTCGACGCCCCGCTAAAGGATGAGTTTTACGATGTGCTGCGACAGGTGCGCGCGGATTTCAAGACTCCGGTTCTGCTCATCACGCACGATCTGGACGAGTGCTTCGAACTGGGCGAAGAGATGCTGATTCTGAGCGGAGGAAAGATCGTGCAAAGTGGGCCGCCGCGAAAAATTCTGGATCAGCCGGCGAGCATTGAAGTGGCTCGCCTGATGGGCGCGTTCAATCTGATCCCATGCGAGATTCGGGCGCTCGATCCGGGCCGCAACACGAGCAAGGTGCAGATGGGTGAGTTCGAACTGGACGGTCCGTACTTTCCGGGGCGCTTCAAGGGAGATCGCGTGACGTTGTGCGTGCGGCCGGAGTCGCTGGTCGTTTCGGCGCGTCTTGGGAGGCCGGGTCCGAACCAGATTCCAGCAGAGCTGAAGAGGGCGGTTGAGAAGGCTCAATGGGTACGGCTCGAATTCGAAGGCGGCATCGTGGCGGATATGGGTCGCGCGGAGTTTGAACGGCAGCGCAATAACAAGGACTGGTTCATCGAATTTCCTCCGAGTACGTTGCGCGTGCTCTAGCAGCGGTAGACTGGGAGACTATCTTAAATATGAATCTCGGTTTGACGAATAAAGTCGCGATGGTGGCGGGCGCAAGCCGCGGCTTGGGCTATGCGGTGGCGCGCGTGCTGGCGGAAGAGGGCGCGCAGGTGTCCATAGGATCGCGCGATGCGGCCGCGATTGAGGCCGCTGGCCGCCGCATCGAAGAGGAAACCGGCGCGCGTGTACTGGCCGTGGCGACGGACGTTTCCTCCGCGCAGGCGATTGAGCAGTGGCATCAAAAGACGATCGGGCGGTTCGGCGGGATCGACCTGCTGTTCACCAATTCGGGCGGGCCACCTCCCGGCTCGACGCTGGCGTTCGATGACGCGGCGTGGCAGAAGGCGTTCGAGCTGCTGTTGATGAGCGCGGTAAGAATGATTCGTCTCGCGGCGCCGTCCATGGCGGCGCGCGGTGGCGGAAGCATTATTCTGCCGACGTCGAGCTCGGTGAAAGAGCCGATCGCGAACCTGGCCCTCTCGAACATTCTGCGGGCGTCAGTCGCGGCGTTGTCCAAGACTCTGGCAAACGAACTGGTAGGGCAGAAAATCCGCGTGAATCATCTGATCCCCGGCCGTATCAATACGGACCGGTTGAAGGAGCTCGACGAGGCGAACAGCAAGCGTCTCGGCGTCAGCGTGGAAGAACAGCAAAAGAAAATGATGCAAACGATACCGATGTCGCGCTACGGAGATCCGCGGGAATTTGCCAACGCGGCGGTGTTCTTGTTTTCCGACGCAGCCGCTTACATCACCGGCGCGACGCTGCAGGTCGACGGCGGACAAATGAAAAGCGTCTTATAAGTATTGGAGTCGAAATGAATCGAAGAACGTTCATGGCGGTGGCGGCCGCGGGCGCGGCAAGATTAGCCGACGCGCAGTCGGCCGAGGTTCCCGACGTAATCAAGAAACTTCGTCCGATGCTGGATGGCATTCAACCGATCACGGCCGGGGAGCGGCGCGCGCGCGTCGATAAGGCGCAGCGGCTGATGCGCGATAACAAAATCGGCGCGGTGCTGCTCGAAGGCGGAACGAGCATGTTCTACTTCAGCGGCACGCGCTGGAATCCGGGAGAGCGGACGTTCGCCCTGGTGATTCCCGCCAAGGGAGAACCCGCGTGGGTGGTCGAAAGCGGCGAAAAGCAAGCGATTCATCACGAATTGATCAGCACCGGCGCCGATGTGCGCGTCGCGCAGGATAACGCGGACTCGTTCAAAAAACTCGCGCAGGTGTTCAAGGAACGCGGCGCGACGCGCGTGGGCGTGGAGGAGCGCGTGCGCTTCGCGGTGTACGACGGGATTCGCAAAGAGGCTCCGTCGCTCGAATTTACCAGCGCCGATCCGGTAAGCGCCGGCTGCCGCGTGATCAAATCTCCCGCCGAGATTGCGCTGCTGCAACGCGCCAACGACATCACCATCGAGGCGTATCGCGCCGCCTTCACTACGCTCCGCGAAGGCATGACGAACGGGGAGTTGGCTAAGAATATTTCCGCTGCGTTTCG
This sequence comes from Bryobacteraceae bacterium, assembly GCA_049521275.1. Taxonomy (GTDB): domain Bacteria; phylum Acidobacteriota; class Terriglobia; order Bryobacterales; family Bryobacteraceae; genus Palsa-187. The sequence goes on from JBEKOZ010000687.1 coordinate 3,161, forward strand.
CGCTTTGGGTGCGGACGGCGGCGCCATGGCGATCTTCGGCAAGTACACCGC
>JBEKOZ010000688.1:0-3210 GCA_049521275.1 Bryobacteraceae bacterium
CGGACGCGATTTTAAGCGACTACATCGGGACCGGTCTGGAAGAAAAGCTGAATACGTTGTACGGAGCGAAGAAGGCTGTTGAACCGGTGAACAAAGAGGACAAGGACAAAGACAAACAGCAGCCGCCGGCGTTCGGAACTCCGATGGCGGGCGGGAGCCGGAGCAAGGGCGCGATTTTCCTGGTGGATCGTAATACGCGCACCGTGCTGTGGAGCGATTATGTCCGTCCGAAAAGCGGGCAGCCGGACGAGCTGAATCACGTGGCGGATAAGATCGCCGGCCGGTTCGAAAAGGACAAGAGAGGAAAATGAGTGCTGACGGAGCGCTTTGAGCGGGCGCTGGTGTATGCAAACGAGCTGCATCGCGAGCAGCGGCGCAAGGGGTCCGGCGTGCCGTATGTTTCGCACCTGCTGGCGGTGTGCGCGCTGACGCTGGAATATGGCGGCGGGGAAGACGAAGCGATCGCGGCGCTGCTGCACGACGCGATTGAAGACCAGGGCGGCGACGCGGCGCGCGCGGAAATTCTGCGGCAGTTCGGGCCGCGGGTGACAGAGATCGTCGAGGGGTGCACGGACGCGGACACGTGGCCGAAACCTCCGTGGAGGGGCCGCAAAGAGGAGTACATCAGGCACGTCGAACGGGCCTCGGCATCGGTGCGGCTGGTTTCGGCGTGCGACAAGTTGCACAACGCGCGGTCGGTGGTGATGGATTACCGGATTTTGGGCGAAGCTTTGTGGAGCCGGTTTACGGGCGGTCGAAGCGGAACGCTCTGGTATTATCGCGCGATGGCGAATGCGTTGCGCGCGGCCGGCGTGTCGCCGGTGGTGGAGGAATTGGAGCGAGTGGTTACGGAGATGGAGCGGCTGGCGGGATCGAACGCATCCGCGTGACCTCGGCGCGGTAGCATTCGGCGAGGCGTTCGGTGATGACGCGCATGTCGCGTGTGGAGACGACTTCGGCGCGGGCGCGCTCCGCCATTTTAGCGGCGGCTTCGGGATCGCGAAGAAGTTTCACGATATGCGCGGCGAAGGACGACGGGTCGTCGGCCAGCGCGCAGAGATCGCCATCCTCGGTGGCGAGTCCTTCGGCGCCGAGGCGCGTGGAAATTACCGGAATGCCCGCGGCGAACGCTTCGAGAAGCTTCACGCGCACGCCGGAGCCGCTGAGGATCGGACACACGAACAAGGAATAATGTTTTAGAGGCTCGCGGACGTCTTCGACGAATCCGACCAGGTCGACGGCTTCGGATACGGGCAGCAAATGGAGGAGCGGAGGGTCGGAGCCGATGACGATGAGGCGGGCGCGCGGCTCCTCGGCGCGAACTTGCGGAAATACTTCGCGCAGAAACCAGGTGAGGGCCTCCTGATTGGGCAGATGGCGGAAGCTGCCGAGGAAGAGCAGGGTGAACGGCTCACGGCTCTTTACTGAGGAGCCCGGGCGGAAATCGTAGAGCGATGTGTCGATACCGGCGCGGAAGCCTGCGTCGATGCGGTGCTTGAGAGCGGGGAGAAAGGACGCGAGGTAGTCCTTATTATCGCGGCTACAGACCTGGATGCGGTCGGGCGCCGGGAGCATGCGCAGCTCGTAACGGAGGGCTCGCAGATATTCCCAGCGGGCCTGTAGCTTTTCCGTAGAATTGGTGATGAACGGCAGCCGCCGGGCGATGGATTGGAAATAAATATCGTGCTCGAAGAGCATGCTGGGGATTCGTTGAAAGCGGCCGGCGTATTGTCCGAGGACCGTGTATTCGAGCTGAAGAACGTCGATCTGTTTCAAAAAAATCTGGCGATGGATGAGCCACGCAAGGTCGGGGTTACGAAATTCGCGGACCGCGTGAGGCTCCATGGATGCAAAAGCTTTCTGGCGCCCTTCCATGCGCACGATGTATTCTGTGGACGCGCACATGGCGTCAAGCTCGTCGTGCGCGGGGCGTTGATGATCGTAATCCAGCAGCACGACGGCATGCAGTTCGCACAAGCGGGCCAGCTCGCGGACGGTTTGATACATGAAGACCGCGCCGCCGTGCACGGGCGGGCAGATGGGATAAGGCGAGACGAAGAGGACCCGTAGCTTGTCCTCGGACATGGGAGAAAAAGTGTCGCGGAAGTGGCCGCCGAGCGGGCGGCGGAACGCCTCGGTATCGGAGATGACGGCGAGCTGATGGGCGCGCGCCCGCGAGACGAAGGTTTCGGGGAGTTGAAATGTCGCGCGGGCGAGCCCCCAGAAACTGGTGCGCTCCGGAGAATCGCCGAAGAGCCAGCTCAACGCGGCGCTCGACCAGGCGTAGGCAAAATGCTCCAGCAGGCGGCGCCACTCGTGGATATTTTTCCACGCGAAGAGAAGAAAGTTTTTCTTCAGCACGCCCTGGATGTAGCCCTCACTGAATTTCTTGCCGATGGTGCCGCGATGCTCGTGATAGACCACGCTCAGAGGCTGATACATGGTCTTCCACCCGCGCTTCCAGGCCAGATATCCGAGGTCCGTGTCTTCGAGGTAGAAGGGCGCTAGAATTTCGTCGAATCCGCCGAGCTCCAGGAATTTACCGCGATCGAATGCAGTCGAGCCGCCGCCGCCGTACGCGCAGGGATAGAGGCCGCGAATCTTTTCGTCGTTCCGATGGCGCACGCGCAGGCTTCCCTGCTGCCACCAGGATTCGGTGAGCCCGGTTTCCTGCCGGACCTTCGCGGGGTCGGAGAAAAAAATCTGGCAGGAGACGGAGAAAACCTTCTCGTCGGTGAAACCGTCGAGCAGCGGTTGGAGGAAGTCCGGCTCGACGCGCATATCGCTGTTGAGAAGCACCACGATATCGTTGTGCGCGGCGCGGAAGCCGGCGTTCGATCCTCCGCCGAAGCCGAGATTTTCCTTGAGCGGAAGCACGCGGACATCGGGAAACGCTTCTTCGATGAAGGCCACGCTACCGTCTGTGGACCCGTTATCGACCACGACGATCTCGCTGTCGGGATGGTTCTCAATGGACGCGGCGACCGACGGCAGATACCTGGCGAGCAGATCACGCCCATTCCAGTTGGGAATGACAATGCTCGCTTTTCGCGTATCAGGTTGCGCCTCGCGCCGCAGTTTCTTGCGGGGCGTGAGCATGGTGGCGAAGTCGGCGAGCGCGAGAACGATCACAGCAGTGAAAACAAGGATCGGGGAGAGGAGCGCGAGTGGCAATCCGCGGATCAGGCGCCAGGCGACGGCGAGCGCTTT
>JBEKOZ010000689.1:0-3201 GCA_049521275.1 Bryobacteraceae bacterium
CTATTTGAAATCGCAGCCGGAGGGCGACGCCGGCGGGAACTTCGTGTATATCGGAACCAGAAATCTGCACTCCGTGTGGGATGGCGCGGCGGGGCAGGACGTGAGCGATGCCTACGCGGCGAAGTACATCGCCGAAGCCACGGCGGCTCATCCCGCGCCCAGCCGTCTCGAAAAGAAACCCGAGGAGTGGATCGAGGAAGGATACAAGCTCGCGATCAGCGACGTGTACACTTTCGGACTCGAAACCGGCACGCGGGACCATCCGATTCCCATGCCGCCCGGCTATGAAGCCCACGCGGCGCAGGTCGCCGAGCAGCGCATCGCCATCGCCGGATACCGGCTGGCGGCCGTGCTGAATGAGAAATTGAAATGACCACCCGGGTCCGCGGACAATGGGTCGTTCTCTCTCTGCTGGTGCTCTCCGTCACCATCAATTACATCGACCGCGGTAATCTTTCGATCGCGGCCAGCCGCCTGTCGACCGAGCTTTCGATCGACCCCGAGAAAATCGGGCTGCTGCTCTCTTCTTTTTTCTGGACCTACGCGGCCATGCAAACGGTCGCGGGCTGGCTGATCGACCGCTACTCCGTCTATTGGATTTTCGCCGGCGGGTTCTTCATCTGGTCCGCCGCCACCGCGCTTACCGGTCTGGCCGGCGGATTCCTCACCATCCTCGCGCTGCGCCTGCTCCTCGGCGTGGGCGAATCGGTCGCCTATCCGGCGTATTCGAAAATCATCGCGCAAGGCATTCCCGACCAGCATCGCGGACTCGCCAACGGGCTGATCGACGCCGGCTGCAAGGCCGGTCCTGCTCTGGGCCTGATGATCGGCGGCGTGGTTCTGAGCCACTACGGCTGGCGTCCTCTGTTTGTCGGCATCGGCCTGATCAGCATGTTGTGGCTGATCCCATGGATCGGGATCACGCTCCGCGCGGCGCGGCCTTCTGAGAACAAAGTGGTGCACTCCGGGCTTGAGATCGGACCCGGCCTGCTCGAAATCGCCGGCCAGCGCTCGGCGTGGGGGACGTTCCTTTGCCTGTTCTGCGGAAACTACGTGTGGTATTTTCTGCTCACCTGGCTGCCGTGGTACCTGGTCCGGGAGCGGCATTACTCGGAGGCCGCCATGGGCCGGTTCGGGTCCCTCGCGTTCTGGGCGGTCGGCGGGGCATCGCTGATCAGCGGGATGATTTCGGACCGACTGGTGCAGCACGGAGGGTCGCCGACATTTGTTCGCAAGGCGTTCGCTGCCGGAGGGCTTATTGGGGCCATCGTCATTGTATTCGTGCCTCTGTTACAAAGCCAGAGCGCATCTTTGGGCGTTCTGATTTTCGCGTGTATCTCTTTTGGTTGCTATAGTTCTCACCCCTGGCTGATCGCGCAAACGCTCGCCGGCCCCGCCGCCGCGGGACGCTGGAGCGGGATGCAAAACACCGTCGGCAACCTGGCCGGAGTGATCGCGCCGTGGCTGACGGGCCGAATTGTGCGCGAAACCGGCCATTTTGTATATGCCTTTGCGGTGGTCGGAGTGATCTTAGCGCTGGGAGCCGCGGGGTATTTGTTCGCGATTGGCCGAATAGAACCAATCGTATGGCGTGCCAAGCCCGTTTTGTAAAGCTTTGTGTCTGTTGGTACCGATTCTGCGATTCGAGCAAGAAAATCGCTGTACAGACGCGAATTGCGGTGTTAGGATGAAATTGTCCAGTTGTGAAACCTTCACGGGTTTCATAGCGTCTCTTTCTCTAGGGTGACGTTCGCCGACTGCCCGGTGACTTACCCAACAGTTCGGCGCGCTACGACCTCGCGGTAGTGGTGAGCCGGCCGGTGAGTATCTTCCTCCGAGTACTCACCGGCTTTTTTATTTTCCGAGCACCACAAGAAACCGCTCCCTTTGGTCACGGCTCGGTAAGCAATTGGTTTCATCGAATGCTGATTCCGAGCCGCGACCACAGGGAGCGGTTTCCGACCCTAAAACTCCGCGCCCGCCTGCTTTGCTGAACCCCTCTGCGCGTCGCGCAGGCCGTTCACGGAGCGCGCGCTTCCCGGCAGATCGTCCAGGCAGGACCGGAACGCGGCTTCGGCCGTGGTCTTCTTGCCGTGCCGCAGTGCGACCTCGCCCAGCGCTTCGGCCACCGGCCGGGGATAGGCGGCGGGCTCAGAATAGCGCAGCTTCCGCTGCATTTGCGACGCGTTTTCGAGGGTCTTCAGCCCCTTGGCGACCTTCCCTTCGGCAGCCAGAATATGTCCGGCCAGCTCCTCGCGCGCCACCGTCAATTCCGCGGGAGCCTTCTTCTTGACCGCGTCCTCATACTGCCGCAGAGCCGCGTCCATCTGCCGGGCTTCTTCATTCGCCGACGCCGCGTTGCTCTTCGACGCCCAGGCCAGCGCCATCGCCCAGTGCCTCCACGCCTGCTCGCGCGGACGGTCGTACACCGGGAGCGACTTCCCGTCCAGAATTTCATCCCAGTTTTCCGACAGCACCATCGCCCGCATCAGCGCGAACCATCCTTGGCGGCGCGCGGAAAAATATCCGTCCACTTGCCCCAGCTCGCGCGGATTCTCTTTAAACTCGAGCAGCGATCGCGCGGCTTCCTTGGCCTTGTCGTACTGCCCGTCGAACGCGTAGGCCGTCGACAGGTAATTCATATTGTGCCCATGATGGCCCGAGCCGTAAAGAGCGTCGGCGTGGATGTAGCGCAGCTCCACCACCGCGGCGTCGCCGAAGGATTTTTCCGCCTCAGCCAGCTTGCCGGTCTGCGCGTAGATGTGGCCGGGCATGTGCAGCGCGTGCGGGATATCGGTCACCAGCTGCGCGTATTTTTCGCAGCTCGGCCAGGCGTCCTTGGCGAAGCTCGATCCCTCCCACGCGTGGATCACGTAATGATGCACGCCGGGATGCTCCGGCGCCTCTTTCAATAACGCGCGCAGAATGTCGACCGATTCCATGGAGAACTCGCGCGGCGTGTGCGAAGGCAATTCGAAGCCGCGCATCAGGTGCAGCGATAGAAAAAGCCGCGCCTCCACTTCGCGCGGATACTTGGCGACGATCGCGCGCAATCCCGCGATGTATCCTTCATCAGGGTTGGCGGAAAGCCGGCGCGCGACGATCGACGCGATGTACATTTTTTCGAGCTCGGTCGCGTGGGCGCTCAATGCCTGCGCCTTTTCCGCCGCGGCCTTCGCGCGCGGCGACGGGGACGCTACG
>JBEKOZ010000690.1:0-3192 GCA_049521275.1 Bryobacteraceae bacterium
GGCGCGCGCCACAAAAAGCGCCGGGCATTCGGTTACTAATAGGCGGTTGAGAATTCCTGTGCGGTGGTGGCACCTACAGAGCATGCAAACTGCGCTTTCTCATGATGAATCGATTCATTGGCTGGCTTTGCGGATGGCGGCGGGGGTGGGGACACGGAAGGCGGGGCGGCTGGTGGAGATTTTCAGGTCGCCGCAGGCGATTTTTCGGGCTTCCTCCACGGAATTGGAGGAGGCAGGTCTGTCGGCGGCGGTGGCGCAGAGCATTGCCAGTGGATGCGCGTTTGAAGAGGCCGTCGAACAGCATGAGAAAGTGGCGGAATTGGGCGTCGAGCTGGTGCCGATCACGGATGCGCGGTATCCGGCGCGGCTGCGGGAGATTTTCGATCCGCCTCCGCTGCTCTATGCCAGAGGCAGGGTGGAGCTGTTGGGACACTTGATGCTGGGCGTGGTGGGGACGAGGCGGCCTACGCCCTATGGGATGACCGTGGCGGCGCGGTTATCAAAAGACTTGAGCGAGGCGGGATTAACGATTGCCAGCGGGATGGCGCGCGGAATCGATACGGCGGCGCACCGGGCCGTGCTCGAGGCGGGAGGCGATACGATTGCCGTGTTTGGGTGCGGAGTGGACGAGGTTTATCCGGCGGAGAACCGGAAGCTGGCGGAAAGCTTGCGCGAGAAGGGGCTGGTGATCTCTGAGTTTCCCATGGGTGCGCCGCCTTTTCCGCAGAACTTTCCGGTGCGGAACCGGATTATCAGCGGGATGAGCGCGGGGGTGCTGGTGGTGGAGGGAGGGGAATATTCGGGGTCGACCATTACGGCAAAGCTGGCGTCGGAGCAGAACCGGGAGATGTTCGCGGTGCCGGGAAACGTGACCAGCAAGATGAGCTGGGGGCCGAATCTGCTGATCAAACAAGGGGCGAAACTGGTGCAGGAATGGAATGACGTGGTGAGCGAACTGAAGGCGGAGGATCGCCGGAGGCTGACGGAGCAGTTTCGTAACAAGCTGATTCCAAGGGAGATGCCGGGAGATGAATCGAAGGGGGTGGTCCCGGCATCGGATTTAAACAGCCATGCTACTCTGATTTTAAGGGCTTTGAAGCATGACGGCCCGGTGGCTCTGGACGCCCTGATCGAGACGCTGGAGGGGTTGAGCGCGTCGGATGTTCTGGCGGCTCTGTTTGAGCTGGAATTGGGAGGGCTGGTCCGGCAGCTGCCAGGGAAAAGCTATATTAAGGTTTGGGGGGAGTAGGCGGACCGGGCGTCGCCACGAGTGGCGACGCGGCACGCACGAGTGCGTGCGCCACGAGCACGGCAGAAAATGGGATCGTGGTAAGATTTCGGTTGTTTCGCTCTGAATACTCGGAAAACATCTATGGAAAAAAGTCTCGTCATCGTCGAATCGCCGGCGAAGGCGAAAACGATCGGTAAATATCTCGGCAAGCAGTTCGTGGTGAAAGCCTCGCTCGGACATGTGAAGGATCTGCCGAAAAAGAATCTCTCCGTGGACGTCGACAACGACTTTAGGCCTGTTTATGAAGTCATAGAGGGCAAGAAGAAGTTGATGGGCGAGCTGCGGACGGCGGCCAAAGGCGTCGACAATATCTACCTGGCGGCCGATCCCGACCGCGAGGGAGAGGCTATCTGTTTTCATTTGCAGGAAGAGCTGCAAAAGAAGGGCGGCCCCAAGTTCTTCCGGGTGATGTTCAACGAAATCACCAAGAACGCCATTCAGAAGGCATTTGAAAAGCCGCTGGCTGTGAATCTGCATTTAGTGGACGCGCAGCAGGCGCGGCGGATTCTGGACCGGTTAGTCGGTTACAAGATTTCTCCGCTGTTGTGGGACAAGGTGCGGCGGGGATTGTCGGCGGGGCGCGTCCAGACGGTGGCGCTGCGACTGATTGTCGACCGCGAGCGCGAGATTCGCGCGTTCCAGAAGCGCGAGTACTGGACCATCGACGTCAACCTGGCGGCGAAAAAGCCTCCGCAGCTTTCCGCGCACCTGGCCAAGCGCGACGGGGAGAATGTCGAGATCGCCGATGAAGCAGGCGCGAAGGCCATTGTCGAGGCGCTGGACGGGACTGCCTATGTGGTCAAGTCCGTGGTCAATAAAGAGAAGCGGCGGCATCCGGTGCCACCGTTTATCACCTCCACGCTACAACAGGAAGCTGCGCGCAAGCTGCGGTTCAGCGTGAAGCGGACGATGATGCTGGCGCAGAGGCTGTATGAGGGAGTGGAGCTGGGTCCGGAGGAAGGCTCGGTTGGACTGATCAGTTATATGCGTACGGATTCCGTGCGCGTTTCGAACGAAGCGGTCGATGAAGTACGGGCCATGATCGAGGAGCGCTACGGCGCGGATTACCGGCCGGAGAAGGCGAATTTCTATAAGGGTAAGAAGGACGCGCAGGACGCGCATGAAGCGGTGCGGCCAACTTCGTCCATGCGGACGCCGGAGAGCATCGCGCCGTTCCTCGACGAGGATCTGATGAAGCTGTACCGGCTGATCTGGATGCGGTTTGTGGCGTCGCAGATGACTTCGGCGGTGTTCGATCAGACCACCATCGACGTGGAGGCCAACGGCAAGGACAAGGCGGTCTATTTGTTCCGGGCGACCGGCACGGTACAGAAGTTCGACGGGTTCCTGAAGGTCTATGAAGAGGGCAAGGACGCCAAGGACGAGGAAGACGCGGAGCTGAAGCAGAAGCTGCCGGTGGTGGAGCCGGGCGAGACGCTCAAATTCAAGTCGATCGATCCGGAGCAGCATTTCACGGAGCCTCCGCCGCGGTTTACGGAAGCGACGCTGGTGAAGGAACTGGAATCGGATGGGGTGGGGCGGCCGTCGACGTACGCGTCGATTTTGTCGACTATTCAGGAGCGCGAGTACGTGCGCAAGGACGGAGGCAAGTTCGCGCCGACGGAGCTGGGCGAGGTGGTGACGGATCTGCTGCTCGAGAGCTTCGCCGATCTCTTTGATGTCACCTACACGGCGCGCCTCGAAGAAGAGCTGGACGAGATCGAGGAAGGCAAAATCGACTGGCGCACGGCGATGAGCGAGTTTTACGAACGGTTCACCAAGGACCTGGATCACGCGGCGCTGCACATGACGGACATCAAAAGGATGGAAGAGCCGACCGACCAGATCTGCGAGAAGTGCGGCAAGCCGATGGTGATCAAGTGGGGGCGGCACGGGAAGTT
>JBEKOZ010000691.1:0-3192 GCA_049521275.1 Bryobacteraceae bacterium
GCCCCGTCTGCTGCACTTTGCAGGGGGAGGACCTGTTTCTCGAAGGATTACAGGAGCCCTACAAGACCCGCGCCCTCGATTTGATCCGTGAAAACATTCCGCACGTCGATTGTTTTTTAGCCGTAAGCGAGTATTACGCTGAATTTATGTGCCGCTACCTCGGCATTCCCGATCGCAAGATGGAGATCGCTCCTCTTGGAGTCACGACCGATGGCTATCGCGCCGAGCCGTTTTCTGAGCATCAAAAACCTCGCATCGGCTACTTCGCGCGCATCGCGCCGGAGAAGGGCTTGCACATTCTTGCCGATGCCTACAAAATTGTGCGCCGCGCGGGCTTCGATTGCACGCTGGAAGCCGCGGGCTACATGGCGCCGGAACAGCGCGCCTATCTCGACGGCATTGTGAAACAGTTGCGCGAATGGGGCCTCGAATTTCAGTACCATGGCGCACTCGATCGAACGCAGAAGATCGCCTATCTCGAAAGTCTCGACGTGCTCTCGACCCCCACCGTCTATGCCGATCCCAAAGGCCTCTTCGTTCTGGAAGCGATGGCTGCGGGCGTTCCCGTGGTCCAGCCCGAACACGGCGCGTTTCCGGAAATCATTCGCAAAACCGGCGGCGGCATTCTGGTGGAGCCTGAAAATCCTCAGAGCCTCGCTGACGGTCTTCTGAGCGTTCTCCGCGATCGCGATCTTCGCCGCGACCTCGCACGCCGAGCCTACGCCGGCGTCCGTGAGCATTATCGTGTGGATGAGATGGCCCGGCGCACGGCCGAAATTTTTGCGCGCCAAAAATCCCCCGTGTTTCAGGATGCCTGAATTGCTCGAAGCCCGAAATCTCTGCAAATCCTATGCAACCCCGGGGGGCCGTCCTCTGCCGATTTTGAACGGCGTGACCCTTTCACTCCCCGCGGGCGAAGCGATTTCAATCACCGGCCCGTCCGGTACGGGCAATAGCACGCTGCTTTACATCCTCGGCGCGCTGGAGCCTCCGACGTCGGGCGAAGTGATTCTCGACGGCCGCAACCCGTTCACGCTTTCCGATGCCGAGGTCTCCGCGTTTCGCAATCGCGAAGTGGGCTTCGTCTTTCAGGACCACTGCCTGCTGCCGCAGTGCACGGTGCTCGAAAACGTCCTCATCCCAACGATGGTCGGATCGGATTTGGGCGACACGCGGCAGCGCGCCACGCAGTTGCTCGATCAAGTCGGCTTATCGCACCGGCTCGATCATCGCCCATCCGAGTTGTCGGGCGGCGAAAAACAGCGGGTGTCGATTGCCCGCGCCATGATTCACGCTCCGAAGTTGCTTCTGTGCGATGAACCGACCGGCAACCTCGACCGCCACACGGCGACGCAAGTCGCGGACCTGCTACTCGAAATGAATCGGGCTTCGAAGACGATCCTCATCGTGGTTACTCACAGTGCCGAACTCGCCGGCCGATTCCCCAAGCTCTTCGAATTGGTTGAAGGGCGACTCGAGCCGAAATGAACCTCGTCCGCCGAAGTCTTTTTTATTACTGGCGGACTAACCTCGCTGTGATTTTCGGAGTCGGCACCGCCGTGGCCGTATTGTCCGGAGCCTTGCTGGTCGGCGATTCCGTGCGCGCGAGCCTCCGCGACCTTGTGCTGTCCCGGCTGGGAAAAACGCAGGCCGTCGTATCGAGCGCGCAGTTTTTCCGCGAACAACTCGCGGCCGAAGTGCCGAGTTCGGTGCCGCTGATCGTGATGCAAGGTGTCGTCACGAATGAAAAGAACGGCCGCCGGGCATCGAAGGTCGCAGTCTACGGCGTCGACGAACGATTTTTTCAATTTAACGGATATTCGCGGCGCGCGCCCTCGGGGACGGAAGCTGAGCTCACGCCGGCGCTGAGTCGCGAACTCGGCGCGCAGTCCGGCGACTCGATTCTGTTGCGCATCGAGAAACCCTCGGCGATTCCGCGCGAATCGTTGCAGGGCCGCAAGGAGGATTCGGGCCGGACGCTTCGTCTATCCGCGAGCGGTGATGCGCCCGGATTCGCGTTGCAACCCTCGCAGAGCGATGTATCCGCCATCTACGTCTCCTTGCGCCGCCTGCAGCGCGAGTTGGCGCAGGTATCTCGCGTCAATACGTTACTGCTGGCGTCGCCGGCGTTTCCTAAGGACAAAGTCACGCTCGACGATTTGGGTATCAAGATCCGCGCCCTGCCGCACACATTGTCCATCGAAACCGCGAGCGCAGTCATGAGCGACCCGCTGGTAGCGACCGTCGAACAAGCAGCGGGCTCGAACGCGCAGCCCATCTTCAGCTACCTCGCGAACACCATTCGCATCGGAGACCGGGAAGTACCGTATTCGATCGTCGCGGCCCTGAACAACGATTTGCCAGTGGACGGAATTTCGATCGATGAATGGGCTGCGCAGGACCTCCACGCCAGGCCGGGCGACGCTGTGGCGCTGGATTATTATTACTGGGAGCCGTCCGGCAGCCTCGTCACGAGAACCGCAAATTTCAAGCTCATCAGAATACTTCCGATGACCGGAATTGCCGTCGATCGCGATTTAACCCCCGAATATCCCGGAATCACCGAGGCGCAGACCATCGGCGATTGGGACCCTCCCTTCCCGGTGGACCTGAAAAAAGTCCGCCCGCGCGACGAAGAGTACTGGAAGAAATACAAAACCGCGCCGAAGGCCTTCGTGTCGCTCGAAACGGGTCAGAAGCTTTGGGGATCGCGCTTCGGCAAAGTGACGTCCGTACGCGTCGAGGGCTTTGACGCAGTGATATTCGCTCAGAAGCTGCGCGCGCGGATCGACCCCCAGACTCTCGGCATGGCCATTGTCGAGCCGCGCGCGCAAGCGCTCAAACAAGCCGAAGGCTCCACCGATTTTGGCGAATATTTCACGTATTTCAGCTTCTTTCTGGTCGTTTCGGCGCTGCTATTGACGGGCTTATTCTTCCAGTTGGGCATCGGTCAACGATTGCGGGAGATTGGAACGCTGCGCGCAGTCGGGTTCCCGGCGTCGAAGATCCGGCGGTTGTTCGTTGCTGAGGCATTCGTCTTGTCGATCGCCGGAGTCATCGCGGGATCGATCGGAGCAGTCGCTTACGCCGCGTTTCTGCTGTACGGCCTGAGGACCTGGTGGCGCGGCGCCGTCGGAACCGGATTGCTCACCTTGCACGTGTCCGCGGATTCGCTCGCGGGCGGTGGAATTG
>JBEKOZ010000692.1:0-3182 GCA_049521275.1 Bryobacteraceae bacterium
AAACGGCCGCCGATATGCTGGCCATTCTCCGCACGCCGCCGGACTCCGCCGCCGTTGCCCGTTTGTCTGCCGATGCGCGCTACAACTCTCTCCTGCGCACCACCTGCGTCGCCACCATGATGAGCGCCGGGCACGCGCCCAACGCGCTGCCGCAACTGGCTGCCGCGAACGTCAATTGCCGCATTCTCCCCGGCCATTCCGCCGAGCAGATCCGTCTGGAACTGGTGCGCATCATTGCCGATCCGCAGGTGATCGTCCGCTACAAAGACGATGCCGGCCGCGTGTACGACCACACGCCCGACAAGAATGCATTCCCTCCCATTCTGCCTCCCGATGAAGTCTTGAAGCCGCTCTCGCGGATCGCCGACGAGATGTGGAACGGCGTGCCCGTGATCCCCGAAATGGAAACCGGAGCTTCCGATAGCATTTACACCGTTGCCGCGGGCCTGCCGAGCTACGGCGTCAACGGCGTCGCCATCGATCAGGACGACGTGCGGGCCCACGGCAAGGATGAGCGCGTGCGCGTCGGCGCCTTCTACGATGGCGTCGAGTTTTACTATCGCTATCTCAAGGCCCTCACGAATGGGAGATAATCACCAATCATGAAAATAGTTCTCGTGGTACCCGCCCTGCTCCTGACCGCCATCGCCCTGACTCCCCAGCAGCAGACGCAGCGCATCCAGCAATTTGAAAACGACGACGTGAAGGTCTGGAGGTCGGTGGTCGTGCCGAACGCGCCGCTCACCATGCATCGCCACGAACACGGCCGCGTCATCATCCCCATCGCCGGCGGAACCATGAAAATCGTCACCGAAGGCGGCGCCTCGGAAACCCATCAGTGGGACACCGGCAACGCCTACTGGCTCCCGGCAAATCCCCCCAACCAGCTTCATGCCGATGTCAACGCCGGCACGAAACCCATTGAGGTCATGGTGGTCGAGCTCAAGAAAAATTAGACGAAACAATTTTCATTGCAGGGTATTTCCATTAGAGATTCCACCGTAGGCCTGCCCTAATCTGGACTATGGGGAGTGCAATGGAATTGGATTTCAGGACCGTCACCTTGGTGGGAATGGCCACGGCGCTGCTGTTCAGCGTGCTCGGGGTCATGGTGGCCAGAGGCCGTCATACCTGCCCGGGCTTCGACTATTGGACGCTCGCAAATCTGTGCGCGTCCCTGGCCCTCCTCTTAATTGCTTTGAGCGGAATCCTCCCGGACGCGGTTGCCAGCATCGGAGGGAACTCGCTGGCGGTGGTCGCTTCCGCACTCACCTTGGAAGGAACGCGCCGGTTTCGCGGGGAGACTCGCATCTGGTGGCCCGGCCCCGCGGCGGGAGCGCTCACGCTGGCGGTCATCTGTTACTTCCAGTTTGCGGTCGACGACTTGAATTCCCGCATTTCCGTCCTCTCCCTGTACCTGGGAGTCTCCGCGTTCCTCGCGGCCAGACAGCTGTATTACGTCATCCGCCCATATTACGGTCTTAGCGTGGGCTTCACTGCTTCCGTACTGGCGCTCTTCAGCTTAATCCAATTCGCCAGAGCCGCTTACACCAGTTCCCAACCGCGCATGACCGAGTTGTTTTCCCCCTCCCCAGTGTTTGCCGTTCTGATGGTGGGAACAGTCTTGGGAATCATCGCCTGGTCCTTTGGTTTCTTCCTGATCAATCACGACCACATGATGGAACACTTGAAAGAAGCCCAGTCCCGCGCCGCCCACGCGGATAAGGTCAAGAGCGAATTTCTGGCCAACGCGAGCCACGAAATCCGCACTCCGATGAATGGAGTCTTAGGTTTAACGGAACTGCTGCTGGACACGCCGCTCGATCGGACGCAGCGCGAATACGTGGAAACGGTGCGGGACAGCGGCGTCGCTCTGCTTGAAATCATTAACGAGCTGCTGGATATTTCGAAGATCGAGGCCGGCAAACTGGACCTGACGGAAGCCGCCTTCGACCCTCGGGAAGTGGTTGAAAAGACGGTGAATCTGCTGAACTGGAAAGCGCAAAGCAAAGGCCTCAAACTGGTCTGGAACGTGGATCCGCAGGTCCCGCGCACCTTGGTGGGCGACGCCGGACGGTTGCGGCAGGTTTTGACGAATCTGGCCGGTAACGCTATTAAATTCAGCAGTTACGGAGAAGTCGCGATCCGCGTCGCCGCCGATGCCGCGGGGCTGCGCTTCAGCGTCACCGACACCGGACCGGGAATCTCTAAAGCCGAGCAAACACGACTATTTGGGCGTTTCGAGCAGATGAGCAACGGCCATCAAAACGGGACCGGCCTGGGCCTGGCGATTTCGAAAGAGCTGGCCCAGCGGATGGGCGGGCGGATCGGCGTCATCAGCGAAGCAGGGCGGGGCTCAACGTTCTGGTTTACAGCTGCGCTGAAACCGGCCTTAATCGACCATAATTCGCAGTTTATGCAGCCCTACGAGCCCTTAATCGACCATAATTCGCGCCTTAATTAGCAGGCTGCGCGGCGCCCGGTCCGCATGCTGACGCATGGCGGTTCGGTGGTGACAGCGTGCCGGCCCAACACGGAACTGCCATGAGACTCGTATAGGGGCGACTTTTTCCGCAACCTCCTAGAGGTGCGCCGGATTGGGCTTTTCCGGGCTGAAGCCCAACTCCGCGATGGCCGCTTCGGCGCGGTGAACATTGATGGCACCGGTTCGCGCGAGCGCCGACAGAGTTGCCTGGGCAATGGCTTCCGCTGAGATTTCGAAGAACTGGCGTAGATGCTCGCGGTTCTCGCTGCGTCCGAATCCATCCGTGCCCAGCGAATTCAAGCGGCCGCCGAGCCAGGGGGCCAGGCCGTCCGGGACGCTCTTCATATAGTCGCTCGACGCGACGATCGGTCCGAGCGTGTTGCCCATCACCTGGGTGATGTAAGGAACGCGCGGTTCAGACGCCGGATGGAGGCGATTCCAACGCTCCGTCTGGAGGCCTTCCTTGCGCAGTTCGCTGTAGCTGGTGACGCTCCAGACATCGGTGGGGATCTGGTAGCGTTCCGAGAGAATCTGCTGCGCTTTCAGAGCCTCATTCAACATGGGACCGCTGCCGAACAGTTGCGCGGCGGCGTAGCCGTTTTCAGAGGCCCGGTATTTATAAAGGCCGCGCAAAATGCCTTCGCGAACATGATCGCCTTCAGGCATGGCGGGTTGGGCGTAGTTCTCGTTATAGACG
>JBEKOZ010000693.1:0-3181 GCA_049521275.1 Bryobacteraceae bacterium
CGTGCGCGATCCGCCTGATAAAAGCGCTTGAAGATATGCGGCAGGTCGGCCTCACCAATGCCGACCCCGAAGTCCTTAATGGTGATGTATTTATCGGACAAGCTCACGGTCACGTCGCCCCCTTCGGCCGAGTATTTCAGGGCATTATCGAGCAAAACTAGAAACAAGCGATGCAGCGCCGGACGGTTTCCGGCAACTACTGCCGCCTGATCGCCTAAGAGCGACTTTATATGGATTCGCCGGCACTCGGCGAGCGTCCCCATTTCCGCGATAACGTCCTCTAAGACCTCGCGTAAGTCCAGCGGGCTGAGTGGCATATCGGCGACGCCGGCATCGCTGCGCGCCAGGATCAGCAAATCCTCGACCAGCACCGTCATTCGTTCCGCCTCGGCGGCAATCTCTTCGAATGATTGACGATAAGCCTCCGGCGCCCGCTCGCGCCGGAGCGCCAGCTCGGCGCTGGTGCGAATCACCGCGAGCGGCGTCCGGAACTCATGCGATGCATCGGCGACAAACTGCGATAGAGTCTTCACCGCAGCTTCGAGGCGGGACAGCATCGTATTGAGAACATTGGTCAAACGAGCCAGCTCGTCCCCGGTGGTGGGAACGGGCAGACGCTCCGACAGGTTTTCAATGCTGATGTTCAAAGCCGCCGCGGTAATATCTTCAACGGGTTTAAGCGCCCGTCCGCTAAGCCACCAGCCGCCGGCACAAGCGATCACGATGACCAGGGGACTCAAGCTAAGCAACAGAAAAAGCAGCAGGTTAAGGGTATGCCGGACGCCTTCGACGGAGGTGCCCACATCGAGCTCGAACGAGTCGAACGTCCTTTTGAGCATCCGCAAGTTGCCTGCTGCGGAAGAGTATTGAAACTCGAAGGTTTTCCCCCGCAGGTGGATAAAACTGAAGGGAGGCAACGCCTGGCAGAATTCGTCAAGCTCGTCGCGAAGCTGCTTATCTGACGTCGTTTCAATGGATTCCGTCCTGAAGTATTTCTCAAAACGGCTGGCGCGCCCATCCAAATCCTGATCGATCTCATCCAGAAGGCGGTCGCGGAGAGACAGCCAGATCGATCCGCCGAACAAGACGAATCCCGCCGTAAGGATCACCGCGTACCAGGCTGTCAGGCGGCGCCTCATGGTTCCCGCATCATGTAGCCGAAGCCTCTAACGGTATGAATCAGCTTGGGTTCACCGATCTTCACGCGCAGCAGGCGCATGAAGACTTCGAGCGTATTTTCGTGCACCCCGCTCTCGAAGCCCCACACGGATTCGAGGATGGTGTCGCGGCTGATGGCCCTGCCGGGATTTCTCATCAGCAGTTCGAGCAGCCGGTATTCGCGCGGAGTCAAGGTCAAAACATCGGCGCCGCGCGTGACCCGATGGCTGGCCGGATCTAGCTTGATATCAGCGATTTCGAGACAAACCGGGCGCGCGATGGCCCCCCGCCGGCTGACCGCGCGCAGGCGGGCCAGCAGGATGTCGATCGAAAAAGGCTTGGTGAGGTAATCGTCGGCGCCGGCGTCGAGGCCGGTGACGATATCGGCGGACGAGTCGCGGGCAGTAAGGATCAGGATAGGCGTTTGATTGCGGCCTTCGCGCAGCTTGCGCGCGACGGCGGCTCCGCTGAGAACGGGAAGCATCACATCGAGGACAATCGCGTCGAACGGCGAGTAGAACGCGATCTCGAAGGCTTCGCGTCCGTCGCGCGCGACCACTACCTGATGACCTTCTTCGGCGAGCGTGTTCTTCAACAGTTGGGCCATGCGCCGGTCGTCCTCGGCGACTAGAATCCGCATGGTCACGATCTTAGCAAAGGCCTTCAGCGGATCTTCAGGTTAGAGTGATCGACTAGTGACGATGAGAATGGCTTTGGTTGGTCTCTTTGTTCTGCCGCTGCTCGCGCGGGCGCAGGGCGGGCCGCCTTATTACACCACCGATCCGGGAACGCCTGGACCGAACAGCTGGGAAATCAACCTGGGATATATGCCGTTCCTGTACAACAACATGTCCATCAGCCACGTGCCGGACGTCGATATCAATTACGGCATTGGGGAGCGAATCCAACTGACCTACGAGAGCGCCTGGCTGCGCGTGGTGAACGGCATCGCAAAGCCGAAGTATGGCGTGGAGCAGGATCAACTGGGCTTTAAGTGGCGATTTTACGACAACGAAAAGGCGGGCTTCGCAGTGTCGCTGTTTCCGCAGGCTTCGTTCAACAATCCGGGCCACGCTGTACCGAGAGGAATTACTCCGCCGGGGGCGAGTTTGCTGCTGCCCATGGAGTTTACCAAGAAGGTCGGGCCGATCGATGTCAATTGGGAAGTGGGGTACAACGGGGTTCATCTGGGTCCGAGTGATTGGATCGCGGGTCTCATGGTAGGACACGATGTCACGAAGAAGCTGGAGGTGGACGCGGAGTTCTACGGGATCCAAACGTTTAATCATTCGAACAATCAGCAAACGATAGACGGGGGCTTGCGCTACAAACTGCGTCCGCCGTTCATCCTGCTGCTGATGGCTGGACGGAGCGCGACGAGTGCGCACAATGGCCAGCCTTATTTTGTCGGCTATTTCGGGATGCAGTTTCTGCTGCCGCCGAAGCCGTTTGATTAAGGGGAACGATGAGAGCGCCCCCGGGCGTCGCCACGAGTGGCGACGCGGCACGCACGAGTGCGTGCGCCACAAAGGCGGGAAGGCAGTTCAGGGGCGGAGGGGTGATAAGATAGCGGCGTGACTAGACGCCAAATGATGGGCGGCATGGCCGCTGCTTTTTCTGCTCCGCTGTTTGCGTTCGATCGACCGCTGGGGGTGCAGGTTTACACTGTCCGATCGCAGCTCCCGACCAAGGGCGACGCGACGCTGCGCGCGATTGCCGCGATCGGATACAAAGAGGTCGAGATCGGATTGGACGATGCGAAGAAGTTCGCCGCGGTGCTCAAAGAGACCGGACTGCGGGCTACTGGGTCGCATATCGAGCCCGATCCCAGCCACCGGCCGCAGAAGCTCGATGAGTTTATCGGACAGGCAAAAGAGCTGGGGATTCCGGCGATCGGCGTCGCCTACGTGACTCCGGGGCAACGCAAAGATCCCGCGGAGTTCTGGCCCAGGTTTGTCGAGACGCTGAACTGGAGCGGAGAGCGATGCGCCAAGGCCGGGCTCACGTTCTATTACCATCACCA
>JBEKOZ010000694.1:0-3166 GCA_049521275.1 Bryobacteraceae bacterium
CTTCATCAAACCCGACCGCGGCGATCTGGTCACGTCCTACGCCAAACTGCACACCTCCGCCGGCAGCAAGCTCGTCGCCTATACCGAAGCGAGCCGAGGCTGCAAGCATCTGTGCCGCCACTGCCCCGTCGTGCCCGTCTATCAGGGCCAATTCCGAATCGTGCAGCGCGACATCGTGCTCGACGACATCCGCCAGCAGATCGCCCGAGGCGCCAGCCACGTCACCTTCGGCGATCCCGATTTCTTCAACGGCCCGACCCATGCGATGCGCGTCATCGAACTCCTGCACGCCGAATTTCCGCACGTAACCTACGACGCGACCATCAAGATCGAGCATCTGCTAAAGCATCGCGATTTGCTGGCTCCGCTCAAAAACACCGGCTGCCTGTTCGTCACCACCGCGGTCGAATCGCTCGACGACGCGGTGCTAGCGAAACTAGAAAAGCATCACACCAGGAGTGATTTTTTTGAGGCAGTGTCACTGGCGCGCGATGCCGGACTCGCCCTGCAACCCACCTTCCTGGCGTTCACCCCCTGGACAACGATGGACAACTATCGCGACCTCCTGCGCGCACTGCGGGATCTGGAGCTAGTAGAAAGCGTCCCCAGCCTCCAGCTCGCGCTGCGTCTGCTGATCACCTCGAACTCGCGTCTTCTTGAACTCGAAGACATCCGTTCGATCATCGCCCCGTTCGACCGCAAGCGCCTGATCTATCCCTGGACGCATCCGGACCCGCAAGTCGACGCCCTCGGCACGCGCTGCTTCCGGCTGGTCGACAAGTTACAGAAGCAAGGCCAGAACCGCGCCCAGATTTTCGCCGCGATCTGGGCTGAGGCAGGCGAGGAGCCGCTGCCCGAAAACTTCCACCTGCTGCCGCGCGCGCCAATTCCATTCATGGACGAGCCCTGGTACTGTTGCGCGGAGCCCACCGAGGATCAGGTCGCCCTCTTATAAAGACTGCTTCTTTGGGAGTGTGCCAAAATCCATCCCGCGTGGGGCGGGCTTTCAGCCGGCAGCCGCTCTCCGGAGCGGCTCTGTCTTCTTACGACGAGAGAGCCTGCTTGGAAGCAGGCTGCCGGCTCAATAGCCCGCCCCACACGCCCAATCAGTGCGTCGTGGCAGGTTGCTCTTCTTTAAAAGGACATTTCGTGCGATGATGGAGTCGTAGTCAATTTGGCATCTTTCGATAGTCCGGTCCAACCGCCCTTGTCCGATCCTGCCCCGATTAACCATTTAGTAAATCAGAAGGAAGTTCACTTGAAAAATATATTTGTGGGAAACCTCAGCTTTGGGGTTACTGAAGACGCAGTCCGTTCGCTGTTCGAACAGTACGGAGCCGTGGAACGCGTCAGCATCGTTACCGACCGCGACACCGGCCGGGCGAAGGGATTTGGATTCGTCGAAATGACCGGCGATGCCGAAGCGGAACGCGCCATCAATTCCTTAAACGGCCAGGAACTGGACGGACGGAATCTGACCATCAATGAAGCGCGTCCGAAAGAAGATCGCGGCGGCTTTGGCGGCGGCAGGGGCAACGGCGCTCCGCGCCAGAGCAAGCGCTGGTAGGCTGATCTCAGGGGAGGGGACTTCGGTCTCCTTCCCGATCCATCATGGCGAAAGTTCACGAATACATCCTGGTGGCCTCGGACGGCACCTGCGGTATCACCAAGTCGAACGGCCCGATCTGCTTCCAGCAATCGCGCCAGGAAGTCGGCGGACATTTCGAATCTTTCGATCCAAAATTGGGAGACGGATACACCGCGCAGATCAATGAAGACGGCGCGCAGCGTCATTTCAAGCCCAACGCCGCATTCGAAGGCGTCGCGGGCAATGTCCTGATCGGCCGCGCGCACGGCGCCGAAATGTGGGGATTGACGCCGGAGCAGCAGGCCGAAGTTCGCGTTCGCGTGAAGAGCACCCGCTAAAATCGAAGCATGCGCGTTCTGCTTGTGGCCGCCACCACCGGTTATCAAACACGCGCTTTTTCGGATGTCGCCCGGACCCTCGGCATCGACCTCCTGCTGGCCACGGACCGCTGTCACGTCCTCGAAGATCCCTGGGGAGACAACGCCATCGCTCTTCGTTTTGAAGAGCCCGCGGAAGGAATCGAGGCAGTAGTCGCGTGCGGACCCTTCAATGGAGTCGCCGCCGTCGGCGACCGCCCCGCCTATGTGGCCGCGCTCGCCGCCGAACGCCTCGGCTTAGCCTTCAGTCCACCGCCCGCGGTCCTCAGCGCGAAAAACAAATTTCTGGCCCGCGAAAAATTTCGCGCCGCCGGACTCCTGACTCCCGGATATCAGCTCCTCACGCAGCCCGAAGGAGTGAGACATCCATGTGTTCTGAAACCTCTGGGAATGTCCGGCAGCCGCGGCGTGATTCGCGCCGACAACGACGCTGAATTTGCCGCCGCCTTCCTGCGCATCAAGAATATCGCGGCGGAGCCTTCCGTGCTGGTCGAGGATTTCATCCCCGGCCACGAATTCGCACTGGAAGGGATGGTCACTCGGGGGCGCCTGCAAGTGCTCGCGCTGTTCGATAAGCCGGACCCGCTCGACGGTCCCTTTTTCGAGGAAACGATCTACGTAACCGTCCCGCCGCGGCCGGCGATCACCGCTACCGCGCAGCGCGCCGTCACCGCGCTCGGACTGACCGACGGTCCCATCCACGCCGAGATGCGCGTCAACGATGCGGGCGTGTGGATGCTCGAAGTCGCGGCGCGCCCCATCGGAGGGCTGTGCTCCAGAGTGTTGCGCTTCTCCGGCGGCCAGTCGCTCGAGGAACTGATTCTCCGCCATGCCGTCGGCCAGGACGTCAGCGAAGCTCGCCTCGCCGAAGGTGCGCACGCAGTCATGATGATTCCTATTCCGCGCGCCGGTGTTTACGTGGGCGTGTCCGGCCTCGAAGCCGCCCGCTCCGTGCAAGGGATCGAAGACATCGCGATCAGCGCCAAACAAGGTCAGGCGATGATTCCTCTTCCTGAAGGCGCCAGCTACCTCGGCTTCATCTTCGCGCGCGCGAATTCTCCCGAACGCGCCGTCGCGGCCCTGCGCGAGGCTCACTCCCGTTTAGAATTCGATTTTGCTCACAGCCTGCCCGTCGTAAAATGAAAAGCATGCCGACTTACAATTGGGATGCCGTCGAGAAAGAGCGGATGAATCCTTTTCT
>JBEKOZ010000695.1:0-3162 GCA_049521275.1 Bryobacteraceae bacterium
GGCGAAACTTCAAAGCGCACCTGGGGATCGGCGAGGAACGCATTCACCTTCATCTCGGTATTGGCCCTGAGGCCGCTCAAGTCGATGGCATCGGTCTCCGCGCCGGTAACGGCCGCGACTCGCTTTTCCGGCCCCGCGATCCGAAGCGTGTCCGGCACCGTTTCCTGGCGCACGATGCGGTAGCCATCCGGCGGCTGCGCCGTGATGCGAATGTTCACCGGCACCTCGCGCGACACCAGCCTGGCGAAGGTCACCCGCAGCTGCGACGGCACGGAGCGCAGAAACGTCACGCCCTGCGGCAGGTGAAAATCCGCGTCCGACAAGGTGAACGTGCGCTCTCCCGGGCCCTTGACGTTCGACAAATCCAGCAGCACCGCCATTTCCTCCAGTCGATCCGGCGATAATTTCCCCGAGGGGCCGCGTAGTTCCACGCGCACCTGATCCAGCGCGTCGATGCCGATCAACAAGCCGCGCGGCAGGTTCTTATAAAGGATGGGCGACGTGTGCGTGGTCACCAGCTCCGGCTCGCCCAGAATCGCGAACCATAGCAGCACCGCCATGGCCAGCGATCCGAGTTTCCACCAGAAATTGCGCGTGACCAGTCTCACGGTTCCACACCGTTCAATTGAGGCTCGATCGCGCGCTCGCGATGCCGGCCCGAAGTGACCATAGTCAGACGCTCCCGCACCCGGTCGATCGATACGTCGGGCTCCAGCTCGCCGCGCGCCGCCATCGAAATCTGACCGGTTTCCTCGGAAACCACGATCGACAGGCAATCCGTCTCTTCCGTGACTCCGATCGCCGCGCGATGCCGTGTGCCGTGCTTGCGCAGCATCCCGGGATTCATGGTCAGCGGAAGGAAACACGCCGCCGCCGCGATGTGTTCCCCTTGCAGAATGACCGCGCCGTCGTGCAGCGCGCCGCCGGGTTGAAAAATCGCGCACAACAAATCGCGGGAAACGTTGGCGTTCAGCGCGACTCCGCTTTCGATAAAAGTTCTGAGACCGATGTCGTGCTCCACCACGATCAGCGCGCCCGTCTTCAGCTCCGACATCTGTTCCACCGCGAGCAGAATTTCGTCGACCACCTCGCGCCGCTCCAGTTGTCCTCCCAATCCGAGCCACCGGCTTCGCCCGATGCGCGCCAGCAACCGCCGCAGGTCGGACTGAAACATCACGATCAGCGCGATCGGTATGTAGGGCGCCAGCGCGGCCAGCACGCTCCGCAGCAATTCCAGATGGGCGGACATCGCGATCAAATAGAGCATGGTCAGGACGCCGAGGCCGCTTAACACGTACGCCGCACGCCGGCCGCGAACAATCAGCAGGAGCTGATAGATCAGAATCGCGACCACCAGAATGTCGATCGCCGACGTGAACGTCAGTTTAGGAATGACCGGCAGCGAGATCTGCGGCATTTGCGATCAGCGGAACTGGTACCGCACCTTCGCGATGGGCGCGCCGCGAACTTCGATGCGCGACAAATCGGCCGACCCTACGCCCAGCGCCTCGGCCAGCAGCAGCGTGTTGTCGCAGGTCTCGAATGGCTTCGTTCCGCGCTTGGCGCGAGGATCGTAACCCATGACCGCCGTGCCCACCGTGTCGGTTCCCACCGCGTTGGTGCCCATGATGAGCACGCCCGGCTTGACGTATTTCAATCCGGGAATCCACGGACCTTCGCCGCCCGTGACCGTCTCAATACCGTCGATAAACGCGATGTCGATCGGCCGCGCCGCCGCCAGATCGGCCACAATGCGCGGCATGCGATATCCCGGATCGCGGCTGGTGGACGGATCGTGCTCCGCGGCCGCGGTCTTCGACGGCTGCCGCTTGCCAATGTGGCAAACATTGCCGCGCCCCTGGGTCGGCTTCTCGTTGGGCTCATCGATGCCGGCGTCGTCGCCGTAAGTTGACGCGGGTGTGATGCCGAAGCAGTTCTTCATCGACAAAGTCACGCCGCACGTCGCGTGATTCTTCAATTTCGCCATCGACATGAAAACGTCCGTGTCTTCATAAGAATGATTCAGGTCGAACGAGGGGTAAATATGTCCGCCATTCGGCGCCATCAGCCGCGAATATTTCTTGCCGAGCCCCAGCGCGTTGGTATTCTCAAATTCCAGTTTGTGCGAAGCGTTCTTCAGCGCGCGGACGTTCCAGCCGGAATCGAGCAGATACTCTTCGAGCGGCCCACCCGTGCCCCACGCGCTCTCCACCAGCCGGATGCGCTTCGCCCCCGCGCCGTCGAGCACGCTGACCATCGCCATCACCGTCGCCGGATGCGTGTAATGGGTCGTGCCGAGCGCGTGCCCCTGAAACTTCAACGTCGGGCTGCCGGTCAGGTTCATCTTGATCGTCACGGTTTTATTCTTCACCAGCCGGCCCGCGCCGCCGAGTTGATCGAACATCCACTGGATCTGATCGTCCAGCTTGTCGGTATAAGAGGTCGGCGCAATGACGACCGGAGGGGCCGGCGTAACCGCAGCCCGCAAGATGGGGGCCGCAGCGGCCAGTCGAAGCAACTCGCGACGTGTCATAGATATAGTTTATTACGCTTTGCGTGTCACTCAAACAAATTCAAAATTCGTGGGAACACGGTACCCTGTATTATCGTATACTATGCATTGTGGAGTACCAAGACGAGAGCAAAGACCGGCGAATCACCCAACTGCGCAAGGGCATCCTGGAGTTGGCGGTCATGGGGGTGCTCTATCATGAGCGCCACTACGGCTATTCGCTGGTGCGGGTTCTCACCGAAACTGGATCCATGTCGATTAAAGAAGGAACGATCTATCCCATCTTGGCCCGCCTGGATCGCGATGGCTTGGTCCGTTCTGAGTGGGTCGAATCCGACCAGGGGCCGCCGCGCAAATACTATATGCTCACACCGCTGGGCCGGCAGGCGTTCGATGAGCTGAGCCAGGAGTTTCGGTTGTTGGTGTCCCTGGTCCAGCGAGATTGGCGGGGGGAGCAACCCGAACATGGCGGGAAGAAACTGATGGTCAGAAGGGCGTAAGCATATGAACCAATATCCGCAAGTAGTGACAACGATCGCCAACGATTATTTGCAGCGCGTAAAATCGCAACTCCGGCTGGTGCCTGCTCCGGACCAGAACGATTTCCTGCGTGAGATCGAGTCGCACCTGTATGAGGCGTACAATCAGAC
>JBEKOZ010000696.1:0-3158 GCA_049521275.1 Bryobacteraceae bacterium
AGATTCGCGACGCCGTGCTGATGGTCGCGGGCAATCTTGATAATGCGCTCGGCGGTCCCAGCGAGGACCTGACGCCCGCGTTCACGCGCCGCACCGTCTACGGCAAAGTCAGCCGCTACAAGCTGGACGAATATCTCCAGCTGTTCGATTTTCCCAGCCCCAATATCAGCGCCGAAAAGCGCTTTACGACCACGGTTCCCTTGCAGCGCCTGTTCCTGATGAACAGCGATTTCATGCAGGTCGAATCCGAGGAGCTGGCCAAGCGCGTGGCGACCGAACCCGACAATCGCGCGCGCATCCGCAAAGTGTACGTGCTCGCCTACGGCCGCGATCCGAGTGAAGAGGAAATCAAGCTGGGTCTCGATTATCTTCACGCCGAGCCGATGCGCGAATACGAAGAAGAGAAGAACAAACCGGCGGACGACGGCGGCGGCCGCGGTGGTCACGCATTCACCGGCGCCGCGAAACCTGAGCCCACCGACGGCACAGCCGCAGCCGATCCGGAAGCGCAGCCGGCTCCCGAAATGGGGATGGGAATGTTCGGAGGCATGGGCCCGCGCGGCAAGGGCGGCGCCGGTGCACCCGAAGTGAAGTATACGCCGACGGCCTGGGGCCGCTACATCAAGGTGCTGTTGAGTTCCAGTGAATTCGTGTTCATCAACTAGGAAAACTATGCCTCATAATCCAGGAAATCCGGCGACGCGCAGAGAAGCTCTCAGACGCATGGGTAGCGGTTTCGGCATGATGGCGTTCGCGGGCATGCTCGGACGCTCGCTCAACGCCGGAACGGTTCTGCGTCCCGACGGCACCATGGGCGCCGCGGTTCTCGACTATCCGCAAAAGATCAAGCGCGTGATTTTCCTCTTCATGAACGGCGGCCTTTCCACCATCGATAGCTTCGACCCCAAGCCTGCGCTCGAAAAATACGACGGCAAGCCTCTCCCCAGCGGAGAAATCAAGACCGAGCGCAAAACCGGCGAGCTGATGAAGTCGCCCTTCAAGTTCAAGAAATCCGGCCAGTGCGGCATGGACGTGAGCGACCTGTGGCCGCATCTCTCAGAAGTGGCCGACGATATCTGCTGGGTCCGCTCCGTTTACACCGACATTCCCAATCACGAACCTTCCTGCCTCATGATGAACACCGGCGCCAATCAGGCGGGCCGACCCTCGATGGGCGCGTGGCTCACCTACGGCCTCGGCACGGAGAATCAGAATCTGCCCGGCTACGTGGTTCTTTGTCCCACGGTTCCCACTACCGTCGGCCCTCCGCTGTGGAGCAATGGATTTCTTCCCGCCATCAACCAGGGCCAGTTTATTTCGAATCGCGTCAAGACGCCCGGCGCCGACGATGATGACGACGACACGCCGGAATCGACCAAGGACAAAGACGGCAAGCCCAAAAAAGTGGTGGTCGAGAAAAGCTTCGATCCCAAGAAACTGGTCAGCTACGTCAACAATCCCAAATTTTCTCTGGTCGAACAGCGCCGCGAGCTCGACCTGATCGAGAAGCTCGAAAAAATGCGCGAAGTCCAGACCGGCACCGACGCGCAAGTGGAAGCCTCCATCAAATCGATGGAGATCGCCTACCGCATGCAAACCGAGGCGCCCGAGGTCTTCGACGTGCGAAAGGAATCGCAGGCCACGCTCGATCTTTATGGTCCTGGCGCGGTCGCGCGCGGCTGCCTGACCGCCGTTCGACTCGCTGAAAAGGGCGTGCGCATGACTCAGGTTTATTATTCACAGGGCGACCCGTGGGACGCTCACGGCGATATTCTGGCTCATAAAATCAACGCGAAAAATTCCGACCAGGGATTCGCCGCCGTGGTCAAGGATCTGAAGACCCGCGGCCTGTGGAAGGATACGCTGGTGGTGTGCGGATCTGAGTTCGGCCGCACTCCGGTGCGCGAAGTGGGTGGCGCGGGCGCGGCCCTCAAGCGTGGCCGCGATCACAATCCGTTCGGGTTTACGATGTGGCTCGCCGGCGGCGCGGTGAAAGGCGGCACCATCTACGGCGCCACCGACGAGTTCGGCTTCAAGGCGATCGAGAAGCCCGTCCACGTCCACGACATCCACGCGACCATCCTGTACCTGTTCGGCATCGACCACACCAAACTCACCTATCGCTATAGCGGCCGCGATTTCCGCCTGACTGACGTCTCCGGCAACGTGCTGCACGAACTGCTCGCCTGATGCGCCTGTTTCTTTTCGCGTTCACCGTGGCGGCCTCCGCGCAAATCGAAACCGGAACGCTTCCGGCAACCTGGCTCACCGGCGGCCCCAACTGCCTCGAAGTCCCCGACTGGCAGGTCCATCAATACAACCCGAGCTTCTTCATCCTCCGCGAATCCGGCTGCATCAACTACGAGAAGCCGTTTCTCTATCTGATTTTCGGCCGCGACCGCGCCCTCCTGGTCGACACCGGAGCCGGCCCCGTCGACACCGCCGCCTTCGTCGAAAAACTCATCGCGAAGCGCGGTAAGCTCCCGTTGTCGGTGGTCCATTCGCATGGCCACGGCGACCACGTCGAGGGCGATCCAGGTTTCGCCGGCCTGCCCGGCGTCACGCTCATCCCAGCCCAGGTCGAAGCGGAACAAAAAGCCTTCGGCATCGTCAACCAGCAAGGCTCCATCGACCTCGGAGACCGTGTGGTCGACGTCATCGCCATCCCCGGCCATCAGCCCGCCCACGTCGCCTTTTACGACCGCAAGACCGCTATCCTGCTCACCGGCGACCATCTCTACCCGGGCCGCCTCTACATCACCGATTTTCCCGCGTACCTCGCCAGCACGCGCCGCCTGGTCGAATTCACAGAGACCCGCCCCGTGGCGCACATCCTCGGTTGCCACATAGAGCAATCCTCCACGCCCTTCGTCGACTATCCCACCGGAACCACCTACCAGCCGCACGAACATAGTTTGGAATTAGGCCGCGCTCATTTACTGGAACTCATGTCGGCGCTCGATTCCCTCAACGGCAAGCCCGCGAAACTTTTCCTGCGCGACTTCACCATCTATCCGCGCGAAGCGCGGCCAGCCAAATAACTTCCGTGTGGCGCGAGCTTTAGCTTGCAGCGTCGGCTTCAGCCGGCGTCCGCTCTTCCCAAATACCCTCTCCATCCCCCAAAGCGCGTGATCTCAGTAGCTCCTTCAATCGCATAA
>JBEKOZ010000697.1:0-3157 GCA_049521275.1 Bryobacteraceae bacterium
TCGCGCCGGCTGGGCGTGAGCCGGTCGCTGGTGAAGTCCCAACTGGTCGCGGGAAGCGCGGCGGCGCTGGCGGCGGCGTTCAACACGCCCATTGCCGCGGTGCTGTTCGCGCTCGAAGAAATTACCGGCGATCTCCATGCCCCGGTGCTGGGGGCGGTCGTGCTCAGCTCCGCCACTGCTTGGATGGTGCTGCATTTGTTCCTGGGCGACCAGCCGCTGTTCCACGTTGCCGGATATCAGCTGGTGCATCCGGTCGAATTCGCGCTGTACGCCGCGCTGGGCGTGGTGGGAGGACTCGCCTCGGTCGCGTTCGTGAAACTGCTGCTTTGGCTGCGCCTCAAATTCCGGCTCTGGCCCCAATGGACGATCTGGTTCCAGCCGGCAGTCGGGGGATTGACCACCGGGCTGATTGGCTGGTTCTATCCCGAGGTGATGGGCGCCGGATACCACTACGTCGACAGCGTGCTGAACGGCGACCTGGTGGTGAAAACGCTGTTCATTTTAGCCGCGCTCAAAATTATCGCGACCGCGGTCTGCTATTCGTCGGGAAACGCCGGCGGCATCTTCGGACCGAGCCTGTTCATCGGCGCGATGGTGGGCGGCGCCTTCGGCAGCGTGGTGCATGGTCTGTTCCCGGCCTACACGGCGGGTCCGGGAGCTTATGCGCTGGTGGGAATGGGTGTGGCCTTCGCCGGAATCATTCGTTCGCCGTTGACCTCGGTGATCATGATTTTCGAAATGACCCGCGACTATACCATCATCGTCCCGCTGATGATCTCCAACCTGATCGCGTTTTTCATTTCCTACCGGCTACAGCACGAACCCATTTACGAGGCGCTCGCCGGGCAGGACGGCGTGCATCTGCCGACCGCCGAAGCGCGCACCCAACTGCTGCGGCTGCGCGTCAGCGATGCCATGACCGAACCGGGCGAAATTCTCCCGCCCTACACGCCGATCGCGGAGGCGCTCAAGCAAGTTGGACCCGTCGTGGTCGGCGATGCTTACGGACTATGGGGAATTCTCGAACACGCGCAGCTGGAGAATGTTTTTCTCGAAACAGGCACCCTGGCCGACCTGTTCCGCGGGCGTCCGCGGGGCGATATACCGCACCTTCATACGGACCACAGTCTCGCCATTGCGCTCGACCGCATGGGATCCAGCAAGTTGCGCGTTCTGCCGGTGGTGAGCCGGGCGGATGTGCACCAGCTGGTCGGACTGGTGACGCTGGAGTCGGTGCTCGACGCGTACGGGTTCGGCCTCCCTCGACAATCGCCGTAGTAAGATAGAAACAGTCGCTCCGGTTCGTTCTCGCGGAGAAGGCGAAGCTGTGGCTTTTAAGTCGAGGAAGGGAGGCGATCCCCATGTGGAACCGCCGAAAAGATGAAGAAATCGCATTCAAGCCCGCGTCGGCGCCGCCGACACCATCCGCGCTTGCAAAAGAAGGAATCCCCATGTCAACACTTTCAGGACGCACGAACGAGCCTCATCTTGACAGCCCTCGCGGCGGATCCGCCGTGCTGGGTAAGTCGGTTATCGTGAAAGGCCAGATTTTCAGCCGCGAGGATCTGACCATCGACGGCGAAGTCGAAGGGACGGTCGAATTGCAGGAGCATCGCCTGACGGTCGGCCCGAACGGCAAGGTGCTGGCGAGCATTAAGGCTCGTGAAATTGTCGTGCTCGGCACGATCCACGGCAACGTTGAGACCACCGACAAAATCGACATCCGCAAGGATGCGAAGCTGGTGGGCGACATCAAGACGGCCCGCGTGGTGATCGAAGACGGCGCCTATTTCAAGGGCAATATCGATATCGTGCGCGCTGAAGTACCGAAGCCGCAGCCCGCGCCGAAGCCCCAGCCGGTGGCCTCCGCGCCAGCCCCTGCCGCAACCGGGACCCATAGCGTAGCCGCGGTTGGAGGCGGAGATCTCAAGCGCTAGCTCTTCCCATTTGGAGAATCGTCACAGTCACGGGCTGGATCAATTCTGCGCGTCTCTGGAGGAATCCCCCGGCCTCGCGATTCTCGATCTCGCTGGCGCCAGCCAGTCGACGGTGACTTTCGTCACCAATTACGGGCACCGCCTCTATTCCGACGATTTCGTCCATCAACTGGATGCGTGCTTCGGCGAAGGCGATTTTTACGACAATCAGACCCATCCGCGCAAGGTCGAACGGTTCCTCGAAGGCGCGCTGACGTTTGGAGACGGATCGTTCGATGGCGCGCTGGTGTGGGATACGCTGCAATTTCTTTCGCCGCCGCTGCTCCAGACCGTGGTGGAGCGTTTGCATCGCATCCTGCGCCCCGGCTCCTGCCTGCTGGCGTTTTTTCATTCCGAAGAGAAGATCGATACGATTCCGACCTATTCCTACCGCATCTCCGATCACCGCAATATCATGCTGGTGGAGCGCGGACGCCGGCGGCCGGCGCAGTTTTTCAACAACCGCAGCCTCGAAAAGCTGTTCCAGGATTTTCAGTCGGTGAAATTTTTCCTCACGCGGGACCATCTGCGTGAAGTGATCGTTCGTCGTTAATTATGTCCCTTGAAGACGATTTGCTGGACCAGCGCCGGAAGCGCGCGGCTGAGATTGAGGCGCTCGGTTTCCGTGCCTATGGCCAGCGCTTCGATTTCACCCACACGATCCCCGGAATCCTGCGCGACTATTCGGAGAAAACCGCGGAACAACTCGCGGACAAGCCGCAGGTCCGCATTGCCGGACGCATTCAGACCATGCGCCGCATGGGCAAGGCCGGCTTTCTGCACCTGATGCAATCGGGTGAAAAGCTACAGGTTTACATCCGCAAGGATGCCGTGTCGGAAACCGAATACCAGCTCTATGAGATCCTCGACACCGGCGACATCATCGGCGTTGACGGCTATCTGTTTCGCACCCGCACGGGCGAGCTCAGCGTCCATGCCGAGAAGCTGACGTTTCTCTCGAAAATCCTGCTCGCCCTGCCCGAAAAATTCCACGGCCTCGAGGATGTCGAGGTGCGCTACCGCCAGCGCTATCTGGATCTGTTCGCCTATCCGGAATCGCAAAAAGTTTTTGTGACGCGAGCTAAAATCATCTCCTCGTTGCGCCACCAGCTCGAACAGCAAGGCTATATCGAAGTCGAGACGCCGATGATGCAGCCGCTCTACGGGGGCGCCACCGCGCG
>JBEKOZ010000698.1:0-3157 GCA_049521275.1 Bryobacteraceae bacterium
TGAATCTTGAAGGCTTCGCCCGACGGCCCTTTCGCGACGGCGTGAACCGTAATTCCCAATTCGCGAGCGCCTTTCTCCAGCACAGGAAGCGCCGCGGGCGACGCCGGGACCCAGATCGTGCCGGTCCCTAAATCCTGGCCATCGGCTGTCAGCGCGGACTGGAGCCAATACACGTCGGCTTTGTTCTTCAGCAGGCGATTCACCAACACGAAGGAGTTATTGATGCGATGGCTGATCAAATATCCGGCGGGATTCGCCGCGCCTGTGATCTGTCCTGGAAGCGGCGGCTGCATCTTGAAGGGCAGTTTGACGAACGGTCCGTCGAAACCATCGAGGATGCGGTCGTATTCGACGCCCATCTGCATGGCCAGCGTCCAGCCCGCGATGTCATACGGAGGCACCGGCGGCCCGCCGGGGTATGCCGCGTCGTGCGGATGGTCCTGCGGCTCGAACATTTCGCGCACCATCGGCCGGAACGCCTGCGCCGACTTCACCACGTACGATCCCGCTGGATATTTCTTACCTCCCGCATCGAATCGCGCCGATGCTTTGAGCACCGTGATGCCGCTCTTCAGCAGCGAATTGACGAACTTCGTCGCGGTGGGGAAATCCGGTTGATCGGACGGGATGATGTAGCCGCGCGGATCGCGAAACCTGGGATCGTGCAGAATTTTTTCGTACAGCTCCGATGGCACCGCCGCCTCGCCGCGACCTCCTCCCGGCGCATCGCCGCCACCGGCTGCGATGCCTCCGCGACCGCTTGCGGGCAACTTCGCCGCCGCTTCGCGCAGCGCGTCGATCCGCTTCGGCGTGATAGTCCAGTTGTCGCGGCTGCCTTTTTCAATCGAGTTCATGCCCATGCGATAGAAGTTATAGAGCAGCGTTTCGCGATTCCGCGACGCATAGTCGAGCATGGCGCGATTGTTTTCCATCTCGTAATCGATCGACTGGCGGTAATGCCACTCCTGCGGCGCGACCGGCAGCGGCAGGTCGCTGATGTAGAGTTGCTTCTCCGGCACCAGCGGAATCGACATCGGCGTGGGGCCGCCGATAATCTCCGTCAGAATCGCGATGGTGTTGTGATAGGTGGTGGTGTTGCGCATGCCTCCGTCCCACCAGCCGTCGTAATTGGCCTGCGTGCGCATTCCCGATCCGCCCTTGCCCTGCGCCACCAGCCGTTCATGCATCGCCGTGCCCACCGCCTGAATTCCCAGCGTCACCAGAGGGTCCAGATTATGGTTCACCGGATCGCGGAACGGAGGAATGAAAATCACTTCGCCCGCCGGTCCCGACTGGTGATGGTTGTACATGATCTGCGGATTCCACTCGATGAAAAGCTGGCGGTTCATGTTCGCCGTCTCCGGCATGTTGGAGGTCAGCGAGTCGCGATTATTGTCATGTCCGATGTATTTTTCATAGAGACGCGGCAGGCCGTTGAGCGTCCGCTTCTTCTCGTCTTTCTCGCGCGTGTACCAGTTCGCGACCAGCTCCTGCCCGTCCGGATTCGCCAGCACGCACAGCAGAATGTCGTCGTTCAGAAGGCGCATCGTCTCGGGATCGGTGCGGCTCACCATCTGATAAACCATCTCCATCTCCTGCTGGGAGCCGACCGTTTCGGTCGCGTGCAATCCGCCGTCGATCCAGACCACGGCCTTGCCTTCGTGCGCCAATGCTCGCGCGGACGCTTCGGTTAAGCCTTCGGCACGCGCCAGTCGTTGGGAGATCTGCTGATAGTGCGCCAGGTTCCTGATGTTCTCGGGCGACGAGATTACGGCCATCCATTGATGACGGCCCTCGGCGGTGAGCCCGATTTCGACCAGCTTCATGCGGTCGGATTCAGAGGCGAGCTTCTTCCAGTAGCTTTCGAGCTGGGAGTAGCTCGCCATCTGATAGTCGTCGCCGATGTTGAATCCCAGGGCTTGTTTGGGAGTGGTGATTCTCGGAGTCTGCGCGAACAGGGCACCAGCCACGAGCGAGAGAAGCAGCGCACGGTTCATAATTCCATCCACATTACACGATTTCGCGTGTACGGGGGATGGCCGTCAGATCTCCGGATAAAACTCGAAGAACGCGTCCAGCGATTGCTCCAGCTGCGCGCGGATCTCTTTTTCGCCGCCATCGATCAGGTGCATGGTGACGTGCGCCGTCTTGCCGTTCTTCAGCTGGATCTCCGCCTCGCCGACGTTTTCAATTTCGTCGGCGGGCAGCAGGCGCATGCCGTAGATCAGCGCGAGTTTCGCCATGATTACTGCTTGACGAGCACAAAGGTCATTTCGAAATCGCCCTGCGGCGCCGAAATTCCCAATACGTCGGTAAGCGTTTTTCCGTCGTCAGAGAGCGACCACTTGTCGGTGAGCTTGACGTCCGCACCACCAAAATTCGCGGCGCTGGTGATCACCAGGGTTTTTCCTTCCCATACGGCTTTGCTCTTCACGTCGTTGCCCATCATGCTGTTGGTCGTTTCCTTGCCGTCGGTGGAGTACTTCATCGACGTGTTCTGGTCGCCCTGGTCGCCGCTTTGCGCCTGGTCGACGGAAAGGTCCGGATCTTTATGCACGACCTTGCGCGTCATCGAAGTGGGCGGTGGCATGGGACCGAAGGTGCTCTTGTCGGCGTCCAACTTCCAGTTGCCGGAAAAATCAGGTTTGTCGGCGGCCATGGCCATGTTGGCGGCTGTCGCGACCACGAACAGAGTGCTCATCAGCTTTTTCATAATTGTCCTCTTGATAGATTTTATTGCTTGTCGAAAAC
This sequence comes from Bryobacteraceae bacterium, assembly GCA_049521275.1. GTDB lineage: Bacteria > Acidobacteriota > Terriglobia > Bryobacterales > Bryobacteraceae > Palsa-187. The sequence goes on from JBEKOZ010000698.1 coordinate 2,752, forward strand.
CAACGTGAGATCGAACTCGCCCTGCGGCAGCGTCAAATGATTGTTGATGGTCAGGACCTTGCCGTCCGCCGAGAGGCTGTAGATTTCGTGAAACTTCAGGTCGGCGCCCTGATAATCGCGAACGCTATCGATCACCAGTTTGCCGCCGTCCCACTTCGCCGAACCCTTGGAGCCCTTATTTTCCGCTGGTTTGCCGTCGGTGGTATATTTCAGCTCCGTGGTCGTCTCACCGTTCGCTCCCTTCTGGTAGGTCGAAATCTGGAGCGACGGATCGTTGTGATTAATGGTCCGCGTCATGACATCGGGCGGTGGAACCGGACCGTAGTCGGATTTGGCGAGGTTGAGCTTCCACACGCCGGTGAGATTCGTCGCGGCCCGCACCTGGGTCGCCAGAAATGTCAAAGCC
>JBEKOZ010000699.1:0-3151 GCA_049521275.1 Bryobacteraceae bacterium
GTGTTCCTTCGCGAAGCCTACGGTCCGATGGCGGGATTCCTGTGCGGCTGGACCAACTTTCTGATTTCGAGAGGAGCGCAGTCCGCATGGCTGGCCGTGGTGCTCTCGATTTATATCTCCTATTTCCACCCGTTTGGACCCTTGGCTTCGAAGGCCATCGCCGTGGCGGCGATCGTTCTGTTCACCTTGGTAAACTACCGCGGAGTGTCGCTCGGCGCGCTGGTCCAGAAGAGTTTCGCCGCCGCGAAGCTCGCCGGAATTCTGGTGATCGTAGGTAGCGCCTTCTTCTTCGGACATGCCTCGGCGGCACCCGCCGCGGCCGCTGCGCCTATCACGCTTAGCAGCTTCGGCGTTGCCCTGATCGCGTGCCTGCTGGCGTACGACGGCTGGGTGCAGATGAGCTTCGTGGCTGGCGAGATTAAGAATCCTCGCCGAAATATTCTGCTCGCCCTCGGATTTGGCATCGCCGCCGTCATCGCGGTTTACCTGCTGGCCAACCTGGCTTATCTGCGGGTGCTCTCGATCCCTGAAATCGCCGCCAGCACGCATGTCGGGGCCGACGCCGCGGAGCGCGTGATGGGACCCGCCGGCGGAACCCTGGTGTCCGTCATCATTCTCCTGTCGATTATCGGCTCTCTGAACGGAGCCGTCCTCACCTGCCCTCGCGTCTATTTCGCGCAGGCGCAGGATGGCCTGTTTTTTCGGCGCTTCGGCGAGGTTCATCCGCGCTATCAGACACCCGGATTCGCGATCCTGGCACAAGGGGTATGGGCCGTCGTGCTGATCGTCAGCGGCTCCTATGAAACGCTGATCGACTACGCGATGTTCGCCATCTGGTTGTCGTATGTGTTCATGGTCGCGGGCGTCATGGTGCTTCGCCGCACCCAGCCCGATCTGCCGCGTCCGTACCGCATGTGGGGCTATCCGGTGACGCCGCTATTGTTTCTCGGCATCGCCCTGTGGTTCCTGGGCAACATGCTGGTGACGCGTCCCGTGCCGGCGTTCGCCGGTCTAGGGCTGATTGTTTTGGGTGTTCCGGTGTACTTCCTGTGGCGAAAGTTCAGTGCTTCCCCTCGCGGATGAAATCTAGTACCATCGGGTATCATCAGCAGCGAGGGATTATGGGCCGAACTCTGACTTTTGCGGTTGCATCGATCTGTTTTAGCGGGCTGATCCAAGCCCAGAAGGCCGAAGATTTTTTCCGCGCCATCCGAGCGGGGGATCTTGACTCCCTCCGCGCTCTGTGCGCGAATCCGGTCAACGCTCGCGACCGCCTGGACACGACGCCTCTCCATTACGCGGCGCTCTATGGCAACGCCGAATCCGTGCGCATGCTGCTCGACCACGGTGCAGACGCCAACGCCCACAACAAATCCCAAGCCACGCCGCTCCTTTATGGGGCCTACGATTTCGAAAAGACGCGTTTGCTGGTGGAGAAAGGTTCCGACGTCAACGCCCGGTCGGCGGCGGACATGACGCCTCTACTGGTGGCCGTCTCGGTCCATGGCAACACGGCGACGGTCCGGTATCTGATCGAAAAAGGCGCGGACGTCAAGGCCTCCGGCCCAAACGGGTCCGACGCTTTGCAAATGGCCGCCTTGAAGGGCGATGCGGAGATGGTGCGCCTGCTGCTCAAACAGGGCGCCGACCCGAAACATAAGGATGGGGCCGGATACAGCGCTCTTCTGAACGCCTTTTCGGACCCGGATCAGGAGCGCGTGCGTGTGCTGCTGGACGCGGGATCGGACGTCAACGCCGCCAACACCTTCTCCGGCGCCGTCAAGAACGGACCCATCGCGCTGAATCACATGACGCCATTGTTCCTGGCAGCGCCCGACGCTCCTCCGGCCACCATCAAGGTTCTGCTAAGCGCCGGGGCGCATCCCGACGAGCCGGATCAGCGCAAGCTCACGCCGTTGATGTGCGCCATTTTGACCGACGAACCGAAGATGGCCACCATCCGCCAGTTGATGGACGCCGGCGCCAACGTCAATGCCAAGGACGCGAACGGCGAATCGGTGCTGGACTGGGCCCTCAAATACCGGAATCCAGAGGTCATCGCGGTGCTGAAGGCAGCCGGAGCCAATCCCGGCAAGCCGTTCACGGCGCCCCAGCGTCCCGCCGGATTCCTGCCCGGCGCGCCGAAGGACGCCATCGCCCGGTCCTCCACCTTGCTCGCCAAATCCGGAGAGGCTTTCTTCCCCGAGGGAGGAGGCTGCGTCGGCTGCCATCATCAGCCTATGATGGCCCGTGCGTATGCCGCGCTGCGCGCAGCCAACCGGAATCCAGACGAGCGCCTGCGCCGCATTTTTAGCGATGCCATGGTCGCCAACCGTCCCTTCATGTTGTCGAACTACCCGCAGCTGGTGAGCCGCGGCGGAGATTACGATGAGAACCTGGCGCAGACCGAAGCCATGATCGCGCTGGGCGAGCCGGCCACTCCGACCACCGACGCGATCCTGCATTATCTGGCTGCCCGGCAGGAACCATCGGGAGCCTGGACCGTTACAGGCTTAGCGCGCGCGCCGCTCGAAACGGGCCCCATCGCGCGCACTGCGATGGCCATTCGGGCGCTCAAAACCTACGGCTGGCCCGCCCGTCGCGCGGAGTTCGACGAGCGCATCGCCCGCGCCCGCGCCTGGCTGCTGGCCGCGCAGCCGTCGACATCGTATGAGGCTGCCGACCGGATCAAGGGGTTGCAGTCCGCGGACGCGCCGGAGGGCGAGGTTCGCAAGGCAGCAGCAGCGCTCCTGCATGACCAGCGCCCAGATGGCGGTTGGTCCCAGACCCTCTATCTCGATTCCGACGCCTACGCGACCGGTGTGGTCCTCTCTACACTTTACCAAGGTCGATTCCTGCGCCCGGCCGATCCGGAGTACCAACGCGGCGTTGCGTTTCTGCTGAAAACGCAGTTCCCCGACGGATCGTGGTATGTGCGCAGCCGCGCTCCCAAGCTTCAGCCGTACTTTCAGAGCGCCTTCCCGTTCGACCACGACCAGTGGATCTCTGCATCGGCCACTGCGCTCGCAGTGATGGCGCTCGCTCCCGCATTACAATAGTTGTTTCTATGCCAAGCAAGCGTATTGGGATCCTCACCGGAGGCGGCGACGTTCCCGGTCTTAATTCAGTCATTAAAGGCGTTGTTTACCGC
>JBEKOZ010000700.1:0-3140 GCA_049521275.1 Bryobacteraceae bacterium
CCAGACCTTTTCTCCTTCGATACTCGATTCCACTCCGCCAGACCGGCGCAGGTACAGGCGGGAGCGAATCAGCGCCCCAAGCGCCTGGTAAATTCCGACGGCGCCGATGGCGGCGCCGAGAATGGCGGCGCAGACACAGGCGATCCCCACTTCCTCCCCGGCGACGCGCGGCTCGAATCGAAGATAGCTGGGAACGCACAGCGCAAGGACGACCAGCGTCCCGAAGGCGGCGGGCAGCAGCCTCAAGGTGAGCAGCCATCGCGCGGCGTCCCGCGGGCGGATGGTTGCGGCGCGCCGGATCGCCGCCGGAGCGATCGACGCCACCAGAGCGCCCACCACGATTTCCAAGAGGAAAAACGCCGTGCTCGAGAGCAGCAGTAATCGGGCCAGGTACGAAGGGGTCATAATTTCCTCCCGTCGAGTTCCTTGCGCTTGATCTTGATTTTCCGCTCCAGTTCGTCGAGCAAGGCGGCGTCATGGCCGACTTTTTCGACCAAACAAGATATCAGCAGCTCCCCCGATTGCCTGGGGCCGGCGAGAAAACCCGCCACCAGCTCCCCCGCGCGCCGCCGCTCCCAATCCCGGCGCGACAAGCGAGGCGAGTAGATAAACGCGCGTTCCAGTTTGCGGCGCACCAGCAGGCCTTTCTTAAAAAGGCGGTCGAGAGTGGTCATTACGGTGGTGTAGGCAAGGGGCCTGCCCAGCTTCTCCGCGACGTCCCGAACGTTGCTTTCGCCGCGCGACCACACGATATCCATGACGCAGGATTCCAGGTGGCCCAGTTGGGACGGCGCCGCCGGTCGTTTGAAAAGACGCATCACGATTATTCAACACAGTATCGCATGGGCGTGGCGTACAATAGCGGCATGCGAACGGCTCGCCGGGAATTTCTGCGCAATGCTTTTGCTCCGGTATTGGCGGCTGCGCTGATGCCTCCGCGGCGCGCGCTTGCGGCCGTAAAAGACGGAATGCCGGGACCGTGGCCCGGGCGCGTGATCGCCGTCGAGCACGCCCATGCGATCGACCGCGGACTCTACCAGGCCGGCGCGGTGAAGCAGATGATGACGCGCGGGATGACCGCGCTGACCGGCGCTCCCGCCTGGGCCGACGCGTGGCGGACCTTGTTCGAGAAGGGCGACGTGGTCGGGATCAAGGTGAGTCCGGTGGGCGGCCCGACGCTGTGCTCGGATGCGATCGTGCTGCACCAGGTCCTCGATGGACTGGCGCAGGCCGGTGTCGGCGCGCGCGACGTGGTGGTGTTCAATCGATATAAGGATGAGGTTCTGGCGGCGGGAATCGACAAGTGGATTCCGGAGGGCGTGCGCTGGACGACGTCGTCTGAAGGCTACACGGACACGCAGCTCGACATGGGCGGCTACGATCCGGATCAGTTCATGGAAATGGCGCTGATCAAGCCGGGCGAGAACGCGAACGATGCGCATTTCCGCCGGTCCTATGTGGCCAGGGTGGTGACGCGCGACATCAACAAGTTCATCAACCTGCCGGTGCTGAAGCATCATCAATCGGCGGGAGTGACCATCTGTTTGAAGAACATGTCGCACGGCATGGTGAACAACGTGAATCGCAGCCATCTGACGCCGACCCAGAACGCTTGCGGCGTGTTCATTCCGTCGGTGGTGAATCTGCCGGTGATGCGCGAAAAGGCCACGCTGCACATCTGCGACGGCGTGAAGGCGTCGTTCCATGGAGGCCCTCCCGCCAGGGCCGCCTATGTTTGGGAGCACAAGACGATGTACTTCGCGACCGATCCGGTGGCGCTCGACAAAACCGGGTGGAAGGCGATCGATGCGCAGCGCGCCAAAGCGGGGATGGCGCCGGTGGCTCTTTCGAAGCCCGACAAAGTCAGCACCTATCTGAACTGCCAGGTGGAGCACATCGAGTTCGCCGGAGCGCTGGGTCTGGGTGAATTCGACGACGCGAAGATTGATGTCAAACGCGTGAATCTGGCCTGAGCCCGGTTGTTGCTATCCTGAGCGGTTGTTCTGAAAATGCTTCGCTACGCCGCAGTCGACATTGGGAGCAACTCCACGCGCATGATCGCCGCGGAAGCGCCGCCGGGCGAGCCGCTGCGCGTGCTTCTCTCCGAACGCGTGGTGACGCGCCTGGGCGAGAGTGTTTTTCGCGACGGCCGCATCAGCGCCCAGGCCATGGAGGAAGTGGTGCGCGTGCTGGCGCGCATGGCGGATACCTATAAAAAACTGGAGATCGCGGGAGTTCGCGCGGTGGCCACCAGCGCCGTGCGCGACGCGTCGAATCAGTTGGAGTTCCTGGCGCGCGCGTCGGCGGCGCTGGGAACAGCGGTCGAGATCGTCTCCGGCCGTGAAGAAGCGAGGCTGATCCATCGCGGCGTGGCGAGCCGCTGGCCGCAGGCGGGGAAACGCGTGTTGATCGTCGACATCGGCGGCGGCAGCGCGGAGATCATTGCGGGCGAGGACGATCGCATGATCGACGCCGTCTCCAAACCGCTGGGCGCGGTGCGCCTGCAACAGATTTTTCTGCACGCCGATCCGCCGTCGCCGCGCGAGCTGCACCAGATGGCGGAGTTCGTGGATCAGAAACTGGCCGGCGCGGTGGAGAAGATGGGCGCGAAATGGGACCGCGTGATCGCCACGTCGGCCACGGCGGCGGCGGTGGTGTGCGCGGTGAACCGGGTGGGGCGCAATCGCCGCGACCAGGCCGACCGGCTGCGCGCGTCAACAGTGCAGATCCGCAAATTGTATAACAGGCTGTCGGAATCGGATCTGGCGGGACGCAGGAAAATCGCCGGCATCGGACCGCGCCGCGCTGAGATTATCGTGGCCGGCGCGGGCACGCTGCTACGCATTCTGGAGCGCTTTCACGCTTCCTCGGTGTACTATTGCTCGGCCGGAGTACGCGACGGAATCCTCGCGGACATGGCCGCGCGCGGCGTCGGCGGCGAACTCGCGCGGCTGGGCAGGGAACAACGCAAGGAAGTGGAGCGGGTGGCGTCGCGATTCGGCGTGGTGTTGCCGCACGCGCGCAAAGTCGCCGGATTCTCGCAGACATTGTTCTCCCGGCTGGAGCCGCTGCATCAGTTGCCGCTCGCGTATGGAAGGCTGCTCGAAGCGGCCAGTTATTTTTGCGACACCGGCCACCAC
>JBEKOZ010000701.1:0-3139 GCA_049521275.1 Bryobacteraceae bacterium
CACGCACATCCGCGGCAGGAACGCCACGCCTTCGTTGCGCTGCACCATCTTGCGGATCGCCTCCACCGTCGGCATCTCCAGGTCCATGTTGAGCGGCACTTTATTGCGCTGAAACTCGCGGATCACCACCCCCCGGTAAGGCGAAACGACGTTGTGCGCGATGAACGTCTCCATGCCCAGTTCCGTGATGGAGATTTCGCCGCGCGCGGCGAAGCGGTGCTCGGGCGAGGTGATGAACGCCAGATGGTCTGTGAAGATCACCTTGGCAATCAGCCGCTCGTCTTCCGGATCGAACGTCAGGATGCCTAATTCCAGATCGCCGTCGATCAGCTCGGCCGGAATTTTGCTCGACAGGCTGCGTCGGATCTGCACCTTGATTTTCGGGTACCGCCGCCGGTACCGCTCGATGTGGTCGAGCAGGTATAGCGTCGACGATTCGTTCGCGCCGATGGTCAGTCTTCCCGCCGACTTGTCGCGCAATTCCGCCAGCGCGTTTTCCAGATCGCCTTGCAGATTCTCAAAACGCCGCGCGTATTCGAGCACGATCTTCCCAGCGTCGGTCAGCAGCAGATCCTTGGCCGACCGGTCGATCAGTTTCTCTCCCAGCTCCGTCTCGAGGCGCTGAATCGATAGGGAAATCGCGGGCTGCGTGCGCAGCAGCTTCTCCGCGGCTCGGGAAAAGCTCTTCTCAGCGGCGACAGTCAAAAAAACGCGCAGCGGATGCATCTCCATAAAATCCAATTATATAATGATTCGAATTTATCGCAAGCCCAAGCACTATAAATTTGCTAAATCTTGGGGAAGCGCCGATAATTTAGACATGGCTGTTACCAACGTGTCCCGAGTTTACATCTTCGACACCACCCTTCGCGACGGGGAACAGTCGCCCGGATGCAGCATGACCGTGCCGGAGAAGCTCCGGATGGCTGCGAAGCTGGTGGAACTGGGCGTCGATATCCTCGAAGCCGGTTTCCCCATCGCCTCGGAGGGGGATTCGGAAGCGGTAGACGCGGTCAGCCGTGAGTTTCCATGGGCCCACGTGGCTGCGCTGGCGCGCGCCAACCGCCCCGACATCGAGGCCGCGATTTATGCGCTGAGAAACGCCAAGCGTCCGCGCATCCATACCTTCCTCGCGACGAGTGAGATTCATTTGAAGTACAAGCTGAAGAAATCGCAACAGCAGGTGCTGGACGACGTGGTGGCCGCCGTCACGCTCGCGCGCCAGCATTGCGACGACGTCGAATTTTCGGCCGAAGACGCCACCCGCACTGAGTGGGACTATCTGGAACAGGTATGCCGCGCCGCGGTCGCCGCGGGAGCGCGAACCATCAATCTGCCCGATACGGTCGGCTATTCGGTGCCCGAAGAGTACGCCGCCATGATCGGACGCATGGTGAAGACGCTGGGCGACACCGCCATCGTGAGCGTCCATTGCCACGACGATCTGGGCTTAGCCGCGGCGAATTCCCTGGCCGCCCTGCACGCCGGCGCGCGGCAGATCGAATGCACCGTGAACGGCATCGGGGAACGCGCGGGCAATGCGTCGCTCGAGGAAGTGGTAATGGCGATGAAGACTCGCCCCGACCGTCTGCCGTTTGAAACGCGTATCGTGACCGAGCAGCTTTATCCGGCCAGCCAGATGCTCGCGTCGATCATCACTTTCGGGCCGCAGCCGAACAAGGCGATCGTCGGCGAGAACGCGTTCGCGCACGAAGCCGGCATTCATCAGGACGGTTACCTGAAGGAGCGCACGACTTACGAAATCATGGAGCCGCACAGCGTCGGCGTGCCGGAAACCAAGCTGGTGCTCGGCAAGCACAGCGGCCGTCATGCGCTGGCGCAGCGCTGCGAAGTGCTGCTCGGAACGGCGTTAACCAAGGATCAACTCGACACGATGTACCACCGTTTCACCGCGCTGGCGGATCGAAAGAAAGGCCTCAGCAACCAGGAAATCGCCACACTGGCGCGCGAAGTGGTGGAAGAAACAAAATCAACCGCCGTAGCCGCCGACTGACCCCTACTGTCGGACCGCTCCCGCAGGTCGCGGCTCTATTAGCGCGTTTGGAGCCGCGACCTGCGGGAGCGGTCAGCGCAGGGACAGACGATAAACATTCATGAATCTTAAAATCCTAATTCTCCCCGGCGACGGAATCGGTGCGGAAGTGACCTCCGCGGCCGTCGAAGTACTCCACGCGGTCGCCGAAAAATTCAGCCACACACTGGAATTGTCGGAAGCCCTGATCGGCGGCATCGCGATTCACAAGACAGGCACTCCCCTCCCGCAGGACACGATCGACAAAGCATTAGCCGCGGACGCAACTCTGATGGGCGCGGTAGGCCTTCCCGAGTTCGACAACGCTACCCCCGACAAGCGCCCCGAGAAGGGCCTGCTGGGCATCCGCAAAGCGCTGGGCGTGTTCGCCAATCTTCGCCCCGTCCGCACCTGGCCCGCCCTGGTCGAATCGAGCCCGCTCAAAAATCACCTGGTCGAGGGCACGGACATGATCATCGTCCGCGAACTCACAGGCGGCCTTTATTACGGCGAACCCCGCGGCATCTGGGACGATTACGCGGTCAACACCATGCGCTACACGCGGCCCGAAATCGAAAGGGTTTCCCGCAAGGCGTTCCAGCTCGCCCGTGCGCGCCGCAAGAAGCTGACCAGCGTCGACAAATCGAACGTCCTTGAAAACTCGCAGCTCTGGCGTCGCGTGGTCATCGAGATTGCCAAGGAATTTCCGGATGTCGAACTCGATCACCTGCTGGTCGACAACTGCGCCATGCAACTAGTTCTGAACCCCAGGCGTTTCGACATCATCCTCACGGAAAACCTGTTCGGCGATATCCTGAGTGACGAGGGCGCGGTACTGGCCGGATCGATCGGCATGCTACCCTCGGCGTCGCTCGGCGAATCGAAAGGATTGTATGAGCCGGTGCACGGATCGGCCCCCGACATCGCCGGCCAGAATAAGGCCAATCCTCTGGGAGCAATAGGATCGGTTGCGGCGATGCTCGAATATACCTACGGGCTGATGGCGGAAGCCGGCGCGGTCAACGCCGCGATCGGCAAAGTGATCTATGCAGGCACCGTGACCGCGGATTTGAAGCGTGAAGGAACACCCTCGACGACGTCAGAGGT
>JBEKOZ010000702.1:0-3134 GCA_049521275.1 Bryobacteraceae bacterium
CGCGACGCTCGAAGGGGATGTGGTGGGGGTGACCATTATTCCGCATACTTATGCGCACACGACGCTGGGGGTGCGGCGGGTGGGGGAACGGGTGAATCTCGAGGTGGATGTGCTGGCGAAGCATGTCGAGAGGCTGCTGGCATCGGCCCGTTGACAGTCTGTCCGCATGCTGACGCATGGCGGTTCAGGGGGCGGAAACGCCGCTGCGCGGGCTCAGGGGGGTTGCTTGGAAAAGGGAAGTTATGGGAATACGGGCTTGACTTGCATTCCTTCTTTTAGGGGCTTCTCTGTTGGCAGGGCGATGCTGTCGCCTTCGTTTAGGCCTTCTACCTGAGCGCGGGTGGTGTTGCCGATGCCCATGGAGATTTTTTTCCAGGCTACGCGGTCGCCGGAGAGGATGAAGACGCCGGCTTGGCCCAGTTCGCGGCGGATCGCTTCGCGCGGGATCGTCAGGGCGTTCTGGACCGACTCGGCGCGGATTTCGGCGGTGACGTTGGTTCCGGGGAGCAGGTCGCGGTCGGGATTTTCGATCACGCAGAGCACTTGGCCGACTTGCCGGGAGCCCAAGGCTTCAATTTGCGTGGGAGTCTTATCGACGGTGCCTTTCCATGTCCGGCCGGGCAGCGCATCCCAGGCGATGGAGACGGGGAGGCCGCGCGAGACGCGTCCGAGATCGGGTTCATCGACGTAGACGTCGACGCGGACGCGCTCCAGTTTGCCGATGTAGGCGACGATGTCGCCGGCGGCCAGATACGCACCGCGCTTGAGGTCGAATTGATAGACGGTGCCGGAGATCGGGGCGCGGACCACGCTTTGTTTGATGCGCTGGGTGGCGAGCTGGGCCGCGGATTCGGCGTCGTGAAGACGCGCCAGCGCGGCGGACTTGTCGGGGGCGGCGACCAGAGCGGCGCGCTTTTGTTCGAGTGAACGGATCTGCAACTTCGCGGCGTCAATGCGCTGCTGCGCCGTCTGGACTTCGAGCCTGGTGGCGGCTCCCTTGGCCTGGAGGCGGGTGAAGCTGTCGAAGTCGTTTTGCGCGGTGTTGAGTTCGAGCGTGGCTTTCTCGATGCCGCTTGCGATTTCGGCGAGATCGGTAGAGCGGCCGCCTTTGTCGAGCACGGCGAGTTCGGCGCGGGCCTGATCAATGCGGGCCTGGGCGGAGTTGAGATCGGCCTGGACATCGGAGGCGTCGATTTCGACCAGCGGGGCGTCCTGGTCGACGTGCCTGCCGCGCTCGATGAGGATGGCGCCGACGGGGCCGGAGCGTTCGGCGCGCGCGGTGGCCCACTCAATGGGTTCGACCTTGCCGTTGGTGGAAACGGAGCTGTTGATGGACTCGCGGACGACTTTGGCGAAGGGGATCTCGGGCGGCTGATTGCGCCAGGTCACGAGCGACCAGACCAGTGCGCCTACGATTGCGAGCGCGAGCAGCCAGAGGAGGACGCGCGGTTTCATTGGGAGAGCCTCGCCGAATAGTCGAACAGGATTTGCCACTCGGCGCGCTGAATTTCGAGCGCGGCTTGCATGTCGACGGAGCCGGGCTGTTCGCGGGCGCGCTCACAGAAGCGGATGAAGGCGGAAGGATCCCACTGGCCGGCGCGAAACTCGGCGGCGGGCATGCGGTCGAGGACTTCGACGGCGGCTTGGGCGACGGGAGAATAAGTCGGATGCGGCCCGACTTTCTGGAACCAGTAGGCGGCGTTGGCGGAATCCGGCTCCTGGCGATGAAGGATGGCGTGCCAGAGTTTGCCCTCGGCGGTTGCGCAGTCCTGCGCGAGCTGGTGCGATTCCTCAAAGCAGGAAAAGTACAGATATAATCCGGCGAGCGGAGCTTCGGGCTCAGGCTGATTCGGGAACAGATCGCGGGGTTGGAAGGTCTTCAGCAGCGTGCGGGCTTCCCGACTAGAGCATTTGGAACACTCTAAGGGCATGAGCCGCCGGCCGTTTCCGTCGAGTGCTAAAATGCGAGCCACGTCAGGCCCGTACCGCGTAGGATCAAATAACATGCAGCGCTACATTTCCATTGTATGAAAGTTCAGGAGAGTTCCCAATGAGAGTGCGCTATTTGTGATCGCTTGCTCTAGTGAGGCTTAAGGTAGAGCATCACGGCATCCCAAACCTTATTGAGAAGGAAGAGACCAATACCGCCGATTACGGTCGCTACTGCAGCCGCTGCGTAAATCGTGTGACTAATGCGATCGAGTTTCAGGCGTTGTTCTTTGGATTCGGTCTTGAGCGTTTCAACAGCCTCTACGAGCTTGCCCATTGTGTTCTGCATACCCATCACGATTTCGAGGATGTACGAAAAATCTCCGGAGGGGAAACTGGGAGTGGTCTCCGCAAAGCTTGTGGGGACAGATGGAGATCGATCGTCTGGCTTCTTAGGCAATGGGAGCCCCCAATCTCGATTTCAGCCATTCCCATATTCCGGGCTCACCGCGCCCAAAATAACTGCCCGTACCGGTGACGACCGTGCCGTTTCCAGTTATGCCGGTCGAGATGCCGAGATCATCCGAGATCTCCTTTGCCGTCTTGCCGGACGCTACGAGAAGCCACTGTCCCGCAGATAGTGTGAGATATGCGTTAGGATATTTGGCTGCTAGAGCTCCACTGATCTTATCAGCGTTGCTTTGCGCGAGGATCACGAAGAGTTGCGGGACGGATATGATAGGCATTGGGCCGACCACCGAATACTATTGTAAATGATCGGCCGTTTGCAACTACGCCCTTAGTCGCTGGAACGCGCCCATGCCGCTAGATCGCCCACACACAAATCGTGCAATGCCATGAAACGGGCGCTGGTATTTTCGGGCGGAGGGATGTTCGGGGCGTGGCAGGCGGGGGTGTGGAGCGGGCTGACCGCGGGAGCGCCGGAGCTGGTGGTGGGGGCGTCGGTTGGATCGCTGAACGGATACGCGATCGCGGGCGGGGCGACCGGCGAGGAGCTATGCGAGTTCTGGAGGGACGCGCGGGTGGGGCGGTTCCGAGCTCTGCCGCAGACGATCCGCGCACTGATGGAGCGCTATCCGGCGCGGATGGATTACGCGCTGACGATGACCGACCTCGGGAGCATGAAACCGAAGATCGTGCGGGGCGGCGACGTGACCTGGAGGCACCTGGCGGCATCCTGCGCG
>JBEKOZ010000703.1:0-3123 GCA_049521275.1 Bryobacteraceae bacterium
TTCGGCTTCGCCACCGCGCCGCTGATCGCCGCCGGCTGCATCATGATGCGCAAGTGCCACCTGAACACCTGCCCCGTGGGCATTGCCACGCAGGACCCGGTGCTGCGCAAGAAATTTAGCGGCACTCCCGAAGACGTCATCAACTTTTTCTTCTTCATCGCCGAGCAGGTGCGCGAACACATGGCCAGGATGGGCTTCCGCCGCATGGAAGAAATGATCGGCCGCGCCGACATGATCGAGATGCGGCCGGCCGTCCATCATTGGAAAGCCAAGGGGCTCGATTTTTCGCAGATCCTCTTCAATCCGCAAGTGCCCGCGCGCGTCGGCCGGCGCTGCACCATCGCGCAGGATCACGGGCTCGACCAGGCGCTCGATGCGAAGCTCATCGGCTACGCGAAAGACGCGATCGAGTACGGCACTCACGTCGAGTTCAAACTGCCCATCCGCAATGTCGATCGCACGGTGGGTGCGATGCTGTCGGGAGAAATCGCCCGCAGGCACGGATCGAAAGGCCTGGAACCGGGCACGATTCACTTCTCGTTCACGGGATCGGCCGGGCAGAGCTTCGGTGCGTTTCTTACCTCCGGCGTGACGCTCGAACTGGAGGGCGACGCCAACGACTACGTGGGCAAGGGCCTGTCGGGCGGGAAAATCGTCGTTTATCCGCCGCACACGTCGACCTTCCTGCCGGAGAACAACATTCTGGTCGGCAACGTGGTTTTATACGGAGCCACATCGGGCGAAACCTTTTTTAACGGCAGAGCGGGGGAACGGTTCGCCGTGCGCAACTCCGGCGCGACCGCGGTGGTCGAAGGCGTCGGCGATCATGGCTGCGAGTATATGACCAAGGGCCTGGTGATTTGCCTCAGCGACACGGGCAAGAATTTCGCCGCCGGCATGACGGGCGGATTCGCGTACGTGCTGGATGAAAATGGCGACTTTCAAAAGACGCGCTGCAATCGCGAGAGCGTCGACCTGGAACGCGTCGAGGAGGAGAAGGACGTCGAAACCTTGCGTTACTGGATCGCCCGTCACGCCGAGGAAACCGGCAGTCCGCGCGCCAATTGGATTCTGGACAAATGGCACTTCATGCAGCCGAAATTCGTGAAGGTGTTCCCGCACGAGTACCGGCGAGTGCTCGGCGTGGCGAGAAAGAAGGAGGCCGTGCATGGGTAACCGCTCCCGCAGGTCGCGGCTCCAAAGAGCGAAGTGCAAACTAAATAGAGCCGCGACCATCGGGAGCGGTCCAAGGGACGCTGCCTGTGGGTAAAGTCACCGGCTTTCTCGAATACGAGCGCGAGGTTCCCGCGCGCCGCCCCATTGCGGAGCGGGTCAACGACTATTTCGAGATTTATCAGGATTTCGGCGACGCGAAAGTCGAGACGCAGGCCGCGCGCTGCATGGATTGCGGCGTGCCGTTCTGCAACACCGGCTGCCCGCTCAACAACCTGATCCCCGACTGGAACGATCTGGTCTATCGCGACCGCTGGCGCGAAGCGGTGCGCACCTTGCACGCCACCAATAATTTTCCCGAGTTCACCGGACGCATCTGCCCCGCGCCGTGCGAATCGGCCTGCGTGCTGGGCATCAACGCGCCTCCGGTGACGATCAAGGTGATTGAACGCACCATCATCGATCACGCGTTCGAACAAGGCTGGATTCACCCGGAGCCTCCGTCGCGCCGCACCGGAAAGCGCGTGGCGGTGGTGGGTTCGGGTCCGGCGGGATTGGCTGCGGCGCAGCAACTGGCGCGGTCAGGACACTCGACGACCCTGTTCGAAAAGTCGGATCGTTTGGGCGGCCTGCTGCGCTACGGCATTCCCGATTTCAAAATGGAGAAGCGCTGGATCGACCGCCGCCTGGAGCAAATGGAGGCCGAGGGCGTCGAGTTCGTCACCAACGCAAGCCTCCACGCGTCGGACCTCAAGGAGTTCGACGCCGCGGTGCTGGCGATGGGCGCGGAGCAGCCGCGCGACATGTCCATCGAAGGACGCCAATTGCGCGGCATCCATTTCGCGATGGATTTCCTGCCGCAGCAGAACCGGCGCGTGGCAGGCGATCCCGAGGCCCCGGCGCCCATCCTGGCGACCGGCAAACGAGTGATCATCATCGGCGGAGGCGACACGGGCGCCGATTGCCTGGGCACCTCGCATCGCCAAAAAGCAGCGTCGGTGAAGCAGCTTGAAATTATGCCGATGCCTCCGGAGAATCGCGCGGCCTCGACGCCGTGGCCTCTGTGGCCTCTTCAATTGCGCGTCGAAAGCTCGCATGAAGAAGGCGGCGAGCGCCACTGGTCGGCGTCGACAACGCGTTTCACCGGCGACAAAGCAGGCAACGTGACGCAGCTTCATTTGAAGAAGCTCGATACAGGCGAAGAGGTGGTGGTCGACGCGGACCTGGTGCTGCTGGCCATGGGCTTCACCGGCCCAGTTCGCGCGGGATTGGTAGAAGAGACCGGCGTGAAGCTCGACGCGCGGGGCAACATCGAGACGACCGGCTACGCAACCTCAGTCCCAGGAATCTTCGCGGCAGGCGATGCCCGGCGAGGGCAATCGCTCGTAGTATGGGCGATCGCGGAAGGCCGGAAGGCGGCAGAGGCCGTAGGGCGGTATTTGTGGCGCGAGCTTTAGCTTGCAGCATCGGCTTTAGCCGGTGTCCGGACTGATACGAAATGCTAAACGCCGGCTGAAGCCGACGCTGCAAGCTAAAAGCTCGCGCCACAAAGGCGTGCCTGAGTTAGTTCCATTGCTCAGCCCACATCAGATTGACGGAACAACCGGAGCCAGCACGTAATAGACTGGTGGGCGAATGACCAAGCACGAGATCATCCTCTACTGGAGCGACGAAGACCGGTCCTTCATCGCCGAAGTCCCTGAACTCCCTGGATGCGCCGCCGACGGCTCGACCCGTCAGGAGGCGCTTGCCAACGTCGAGGTCGCGATTAATGAATGGATCGAGACCGCGAAGGAGCTCGGCCGCGCGATTCCTGAAGCTAAGGGCCGACTGCTGTTCGCGTAGAGCCGCCTGAAGGTCAATTGCTTCCCGCGTTCACCAATTTTCGCCACTCTATCTTCTTTCCTCTGCGAGCTTTACGACTTTGCGTGAAACGCCTTGTGCTTTCCT
>JBEKOZ010000704.1:0-5125 GCA_049521275.1 Bryobacteraceae bacterium
GGATGATCGCTCCCTGTGGTCGCGGCTCGGTAAGCGATTGATTTTACGTAGCGCCGATTCCGAGCCGCGACCGCAGGGAGCGATCTCTATGAGTTTTTCCGCAGCCTGGTAAGCATGCGGACATACCCGGGTAGGGTTGCCAATTGACGGCCCCACAAACCGCGAGGGGATGCGCTTACGATTTGATATATTCCTTGCATATGCTTCGGCTTCTTCTCCCCGCCATCCTTGCGCTTCCTTTACTCGCTCAGCCCAGCGTCACCGTCCCCCTAAAGCCCGGGCGCGACGCCAATCAGCCGGTCGACGACGAGTACACCAAAAAGATCCGCGAGTACACCACCGAGACCTTCTTCAATTCCCCGCTCACCGATTACCTGCCTGCCTCAAAAACCGTGCCCACTCCCAAGGCCGTGCTTGGCGACGTCGCCGGGGCGCCTGGCATTCTTCCCTATTCGCAGGAAGTTTACCGTTATATGCGCATGCTCGAAGCCGCCAGCCCGCGCGTCAAAGTTTTTAGCATCGGCAAGACCGAAGAAGGCCGCGAGATGATCGCCGTCGCCGTTGCTTCCGAACGCCTGATCGCGCAGCTCGATCAGAATCGCGCCCGCCTCGCGCAGCTCGCCGATCCGCGCACCATCAACTTCGACGACGACGCCGCGGAGCGCCTGGTCGCCGCCTCCACGCCGATCTATTACATCACCGGCACCATCCATTCCCCCGAAACTGGCGCGCCCACCGCGCTGATGGAGTTGGCTTACCGCCTCGCGGTCGACGAGAGCGCCTATATCAAGCACATCCGCGAAAACGTCATCACCCTGATCACTCCCATCGTTGAAGTCGACGGCCGCGACCGCATGGTCGACATTTACCGCTGGCATCTCGCGAATCCCGGCAAGGAATGGCCCAGCCTGGTTTACTGGGGCCATTACGTGGCGCACGATAACAATCGCGACGCCATGGGCCTGACGCTTCTGCTCACCCGCAACGTCCTCAATACCTTTGTGGGCTGGAAGGCGCAGGTGCTTCACGACCTGCATGAGTCCGTGCCCTATCTTTACGACAACACCGTGGGCGACGGCCCGTACAACGCCTGGATCGATCCGATGCTGGCCGACGAATGGCAGATGATGGGCTGGAACAACGTGTCCGAGATGACCAAGTTCGGCATGCCCGGCGTCTTCACGCACGGCACCTTCGACACCTGGTCGCCCAGCTACCTGATGTTCATTGCCGCCACGCACAACGGCATCAGCCGGCTCTACGAAACCTTCGGCAACGGCGGCGCCGATACCGAGGAGCGCACCCTCCGGCCCAATGAATACGCGCGCACCTGGTTCAGGCAGAATCCGCCGCTGCCCAAAGCCAAATGGTCGCAGCGCAACAACAACAACTACGAAGAGACCGGCGTGCTCACCGCGCTGGCCTATTTTTCCGCCAACAACAAGCTGTTCCTGCGGAATTTCTATATCAAGGCGAAGCGCTCCATCGAAAAGCCCAAGCATGAAGGACCCGCCGCGTACGTCTTCACTGCCGACGAGTCTCGTCCCGGCGCGCAGGCCGACCTTCTGCGCATGTTACAAGATCAGGGCTGCGAAATATCCCGCGCCACCGCGTCCTTCACCGTGATGATGCCCGGCAAGAAGCCGCGCGCGGGTCGTGGAGGCCGCGGCGGAACCGAGGCATCCGACGGCGAAGCTCCCAAGCCAGCCGATAAACCTAAGCCCGAACCGAAAACCTTCCCCGCCGGCACCTACGTGCTGCGCATGGATCAGCCTTACAGCCGGATCGCCGACACGCTGCTCGATTATCAATACTGGGCCGCCAACGATCCCCAGAAAGCCATTTACGACGATACCGGCTGGACCTTCGGCGAGCTCGGCAACGTGCAAGTGGCGCGCGTCACCGATGTCAAGGTTCTGGACGCGGCGATGACCCTGGTCTCCGGCGCCGTCCTCGCCCCTGGAGGAGTCGAAGGATCGGGGAACATTTTCCTGATCAACAACAACACCGACAGCGCCCTGATCACCTTGCGCTACCGCTTCCCCGGCGCTTCGTTCGATGCCAATCGCGGGTCGTTCATCGTCCGCAATATTGCCTCGGCCGACTTGGCCAAAGCCGCCGGCGAGCTCGGCCTCAGAGCCTGGTCCGTCGACTCCGCGCCCGCGGTGAAGACGCATCCCATTCGCGCCGCGCGCATCGCCATCATGCACACCTGGCTCAACACCCAGGGCGAAGGCTGGTGGCGCGTCGAATTCGACCGCCTCAAAATTCCTTACACCTACTTCAGCACGCAGACGGTTTCGAAAGACGCCGATTTGCGCTCCAAATACGACGTGATTATTTTCCCGCCCGGCGCCGGCGGCAATCCCCAGACCATCGTCAGCGGCCGGCCGATGTACGGCAATCCCCTGCCCTGGAAAGTCACGCCGCAAACCCCGAATCTCGGCAAGACCGATGAAACCGACGACATGCGCCCGGGCCTCGGCTGGTCCGGCGTCGAGAACCTGCAAAAATTCGTCCAGCAAGGCGGCCTGCTGATCGCAGCGAATGACACCTCCAATTTCGCGGTGAGCATGGGCTTCACTCCTGGAGTCTCCATCTCAGCCGCCAGGAATCTCAAGGTGACCGGCTCCGGGCTGCGCTCGAAAATCGTCGACGCCGCCAGTCCGATCCTCTATGGCTATTCCGATAACCTGGCGATCTTCGCTTCCAACCCGCCGCTGTTCAGCGTCTCCAACATGGTTGGCGGCGGAGGCGGAGGTCGCGGAGGCGGCGCTGGAAACGAGCGTCCCACCGGCCGCGGCACCGCCGACGATCCCGATACTCCACAAGGCCGCGTGCCCACGGAAATCCCCGACGAACCCCACGCCGAAGTTTGGGAAGCGACGCCCATTACCGACGAACAGCTCCGCAACCCCGTCAACGTCATTCCGCCCGCGGCGCGCCCCCGCGTGGTGCTGCGCTACGCCAACAATCCCGATCTGCTGGTCACCGGCCTGCTCGACAACGGCTCGGAGCTGGCGCAGCACGCCGCCGTGATCGATTCGCCGCTCGGCGACGGCCATGTGGTGTTGTTCTCCAACAACCCCTTCTGGCGCGCCGAGACGAAAGGCAGTTATTTCCTCGTGTTCAACGCCATCCTGAATTTCGACAATCTCGGCGCCGGGCGCAAACTGGCCGACAAGTAGCTAGGGCGCGACCCTTTTGCAGGGCATATCGCGACCGGCCTGGTGCAGCACGACCTCGGTCGCATTCCCCTGTTCGTCCGTCCGGAAGGTCAACTGCGCGTCGACGTCCTTCAGGAAGAACTCCTTCGCGCTCTCCGCGAACAGCTCAAACGGCTGCTGTCCGGTGATTTGGGTGAACAGCCGTCCACCGTCGCGAGTGATCGTCATCGACATGCTGGGCGCTATCTGGTATTTTCCGGTATACTTCTCCAGCACCGCCGGATCGACCGCGATTTCCTTGCGTGTTACCGGCGCACCCTCCAGACGCTTGCACGTCGTATCCGCGCCGCCCTGATGGATCACCAGTTCCGTGACCTTGCCATCCGCGCCGGTATGAAAGGAGACCTGAAGATCGGTGACTTTCGCGAAATATTCTTTCTCGGACTCGGGGAAAATCTCGAATCGTCCCTGCCCCGTCGCCTGCCCGTATAAATGATCGCCGTCTCGCGTGACATTCACGATGATTTTCGGCGCGATCTCATAACGGCCCACGTAACCATCGAACAGCTTGGTATCCACGGGTACGGCTTTGCGCTCTTTCTTATCGAAGTTCGCGAGCGGAAAGCTCGCATTCAGCAGGTGGCGGCCGATGTCGTCGACCCCCTCCGCGTTCGAAACATTCGAGAGCGCAACCACGCCCACCCGGGTTTCAGGATCGAAGCCCATGAAGGTCCGGAAGCCGCCCGTGCCGCCGTTGTGCCAGATGATGGACTTGCCGTCCTTGGTGATGACATGCCACGCGTAAGCGATCTCCATTCCCGGCACACCCGTCGGGCGGCGGATGGAGATCTCGGCGGCCATCGCCGAGGCCAGCGGCGTTTTCGTGTATCCGAGATTCGCCGCCAGAAACGTGAGCATGTCATTGGCGGTCGAGCGCAACGCACCGGCGCCGGCTAGCGTAGGAATATCCCAGGCGGAGACGGCCTTCAGATCGCCGTCGTGCCCCACCGCGAACCGCGCCTTCTCGTCCGGCGTCAGCGTGATGCTCGTGCTGGTCATCTCGAGCGGCCCCGTGATGCGCGCCTTCACCAGCGCTTCATAGGACATACGCGCGCGCAGCGCCAGCGCGTGTCCCAGCAGCCCGACTCCCAGATTCGAGTATTCATACTTCTCTCCGATGTCCCGCGTCAAGGTGTAGCCCGCGAGAAACTGGTACATCTGTTCGACGGAGTAATCCGCGTAAGGATTCGTGATGTCCTTCGGACTGAAGTTCGTCGGCATCCGCGGCAGCCCGGAACTCTGCGTCGAAAGATCCTGGAGCGTGATTTTCTTGCCGTTGCGCTCGGGTATTTTGACGGTAGCCGGCAGGAATTTCGCCACCGGGTCGGTGAGCGCGACCTCGCCCTTCTGCACCATATCCATCAGCAGCAGCGAGGTGAACACCTTGCTCATGGACCCGATCTCAAAAACAGTGTCGCCGTTGAGAACTCGTTTGTCGCCGCTGTCGAGTTTGCCGACGGAGACAATGCGCCGTCCCTTCGGCTCAATGACGCCGACGACGATGCCGACTCCCTGATGGTCCCGGTCGATCCGGTCCGCCAGAATCTTGCGAATTTCCTCGTCCGAGGGAACCTGTGCGTAGGCGGACGCCAGACAGACAAGCGTCAGCAGGCTGCGTGAAATCATATTTCTCCTGAGAAGTAGCGTAACGCAGTTTCGAGGCGCAACCGCTCCCGCTGGTCGCGGCTCTAAAGCGCGGGTTCAGGTGCTTATGGAGCCGCGACCAACGGGAGCGGTCACTTCGCCGCGATCGTGTACTTCAAGTTCCGCTCCACTGAGCGATGCCCCTGCTCGATCGTGACTCTCACTTCGTAATCGCCTGGACCCGCAATCGGTTGAATCGCCATCGGCACCGCACCAGACGCATCCGGCAGCGGCAGCGCCGACTTCTGCGACGC
>JBEKOZ010000705.1:0-3119 GCA_049521275.1 Bryobacteraceae bacterium
TGGCCTGCGCCCGCCAGCCCCCGCGACGCCATCGACGACGCCGAATACGACTTGGCCTGGCTGCAGGTCTCCTTGAAACTACGCGGCTCCGCGGGCACCGGAAGCGCGCGTTACCTGATGCAGGCCAACGACGCACTCGCCCGATCTCTTCGCACTCGCGGCCGGCGCTGGCGCAGCCGCTGGTTTGACGCCGATGGAATTGTCGATCCCAATCCCGCGACCCTCGACGCTCTCCAGGCGCACCGCCTCGCCAATCGCAGCTATTCGCCATCATCGCTCCAGCATTTCGCCGCCTGCCCGTATCGCTTCGCGTTGCACGCTGTCTTTCAATTCCGGCCGCGACAGGAGCCCGCGCCGCTGGAACAAATGGACGCTCTCACGCGCGGCGCGATTTTTCATTCCGCACAATTTGAATTTTTTCGCGAACAGGCGCGTTCAAAACTGAGCCTTCCCCAAAAGCTGGACCTCGCGGACCAGGTTCTGGACCGTGTCGCGGCGCGCTACGAAGACGAACTCGCTCCCGCCATCCCTCGCGTCTGGAAGAGCGAAATCGAAAGCCTCCGCACCGACTTACGTGGCTGGCTGCAACACGCCGCCGCGACCGATCCGGATTGGACTCCGGAGCATTTCGAATTCGGTTTCGGACTGGCTCGCGATCCGGACCGCGACGCCGCCAGCACCGACCAGGAAGCCATCATTCTGGATGGCATTCGGCTGCGCGGCTCCATCGATCTGATCGAGCGCCAGGCAACGAACGGCAGCCTGCGCGTCACCGATCATAAAACCGGGAAAGCTCCCAAGGACCGCCCGCAATACGTGGGGGGCGGCTCCCTGCTTCAGCCTTTGCTCTACGCTCACGCCGCCGAAACATTACTCGCCGAATCCGTGCAGTCTGGCCGGCTCTACTATTGCACCCAGCGCGGCGAGTTCTCCTCCATCGAGATCCCGCTCAACGACGAATCGCGCGCCCGCCTGCGCCGCATCCTGGAGGCCATCGACCGCTCCATCGCGGAGGGCTTCCTGCCCGCGGCGCCGCAGGCCGGCGCATGCGGCATGTGCGACTACAGCGCTGTGTGCGGCCCCTACGAAGAAACGCGGGTGAAACGCAAGCCCGCGGACCGGCTCGATACACTGATCGAGATTCGCCATTCGCCATGATGACCCCTGCGATTCAACCGCAACTCGACGACCGCGCGGCGCGCGAACGCATTCGCGGTTCGCTGGCCGAGAGCCTGTTGGTGGAAGCCTCGGCCGGAACGGGGAAAACCACCGAGTTGATCGCACGCATCGTTGCCGTTTTGGCCCATGGCCTCACCACCATCAGTCATATCGTTGCCGTTACGTTCACCAACAAAGCCGCTGGTGAACTGAAACTTCGGCTTCGTCAGGAGCTGGACCGCGCCCGCACTACCGCTACCACTTCACAAGAACGCTCGAACATCGAGCACGCTCTCGAACATCTGGAAGAGGCCTCCATCGGCACCATCCATTCGTTCTGCGCCCAGATCCTACGCGAACGGCCTGTGGAAGCCGTGGTCGATCCGGCGTTTGAGGAACTGAACGAGCAACAGGCCTCTCGCATTTATGAGCGGGCCTTCCGCGCCTGGCTGCAGCGCAAATTGGGTGATGGCGCTCCGGGCCTTCGCCGCGCGCTGGTGCGCCTGGCCTCGCGCGAATCCTACGACGGTGCTTCGCCGATCGAACAACTGCAATACGCGGCCTGGAAGCTGATTGAATGGCGCGATCATCCAGCGCCGTGGCGCAGCAAGGAATTCAACCGGGAAGCGGATATCGACCGGTTGGTCGAACAGGTACAGTTGATCGCCGAAGCAGCCTGGCGTTGCGTGAAACGCAATGACAACCTGGTGAAATCGCTGCGGCCCGCGCAGGCTCTGGTCACCTGGATTGAACGCGCGGAAGCGGCGCGCGCCCGCGATTACGATTCGCTCGAAAGCCTGCTCATCAAACTGATCCGCGACATCCATCGGAATCCGCAGAAGGGTTCCGGCTTCTTCGCCGAAGGGGTTCCGCGAGAGCAGGTGGTCGAAGCCCGGAAACATTTACTCGATCAATTGGAAGCTTTCCAACACGCCGCCGACGCCGACCTCGCGGCGATTCTTCGGGCGGAGATGTGGGACCTGGTTGATCGATACGATCAGCTCAAACGCCGCGCCGGAAAGCTCGATTTCGTGGATTTGCTGCTGCTGGCGCGCGACCTGGTGCGTGACAAGCCCGACGTTCGCCGCTACCTGCAGGAGCGTTTCACCCACATCTTCATCGACGAATTTCAGGACACCGATCCCCTGCAGGCTGAAATCCTGCTGCTACTGGCCGCTGATAATCCAGCCGAATCGGATTGGCTGAAGGTGGCGCCCACGCCGGGAAAGCTCTTTGTGGTTGGCGATCCTAAACAATCGGTTTACAAGTTTCGGCGCGCCGACGTGGTGCTGTACCGGGAAATCCGCGATGCGCTGAACCAGCGGGGTGTCGGGATCGTACAACTGACCACTAGTTTTCGCGCGCTCCGGCCGATCCAACATTTGGTCAATACGGCGTTTGAAACGGAAATGCAGGATGATGCTGTTTCGGGACAGGCCGATTATGCGCCGCTCCACGGGGACACGCCGGCCATTCTAGGACAACCGAGCATTGTTGCACTGCCAGCGCCCCGGCCTTATGGCGCCATGAAAGTTTCAAAGATCTCCATCGATGCCTGCCTGCCCGAAACTATCGGGGCGTTTATCGAATGGCTGGTGCGCGAGAGCGGCTGGAAAGTCCGCGATCCCGAGGACTCGACGCAACTGTTGCCCATTTCGTCCCGGCATATTTGCCTGTTGTTTCGCCGCTTCACGAATTTCGGAAAAGACATTACTCGCGACTATGTTCGAAGCCTGGAAGCTCGCGAGATTCCGCATCTCCTGGTAGGCTCCAAGTCTTTCCACAGCCGAGAGGAAGTGGAGACCATGCGAGCCGCCCTTACTGCCATCGAGTGGCCCGAAGACGAGTTGTCGGTATTCGCCACGCTCAAAGGCTCTCTGTTTGCGATACCCGACAATCTACTGCTTCGCTTTCATCATGAGCTCGGACGGCTGCATCCTTTTCGATCGCTGCCAGACCAT
>JBEKOZ010000706.1:0-3118 GCA_049521275.1 Bryobacteraceae bacterium
CGACAGTTTGCCTGGCACAAAACGCTGCGCCGCAACCGGAAGCGGGCCGGAAACAATTTGAGAGTCACTGTACCGCATGCCACGGTGGTGACGGAAATGGCGGCGAACTGGGCCCCGGCATTGTCGACCGCGCCGCCAATCTAAACGATCAGGAACTCGCCGCGCTGATCCGCGCAGGCATTCCCGCGGCCGGGATGCCGGCGTTCAAGGTCACCGACGCCGAGATGCACGCCTTGATTAAATATGTGCGGTCCCTGCGGTCCCGCGACGATGAACCCGTGCACCTGACCGTTCAAATGACGGACGGACGCACCATCGAAGGCGATGTGATCAACCGAAGCTTTGCCGATCTGCAATTGCGCAGCGCCGATCAACGCGTGCATCTTCTGCGGCCGGAAGCAGACCGCTATCGCGAGGTCACGTCCCAGACCGATTGGTCCGGCTATCACGGCTCGCCCGGCGGGAACCGCTACTCCACCATCGACGAGGTGACTCCCGCGACTGTGGCCAGGCTGGCTCCCAAATGGATTTTCAATTTACCCAACACGTCACCGCTCGAGACCACGCCCCTTGTCGTCGACGGTCTCATGTATGTGTCGAGCGGCAACGAATGTTACGCGCTCGATGCCGGCTCCGGCCGCCAGGTGTGGCACTATTTCCGGCCGCGCACGAAAAATCTGAACGGAAACGCCGGCGGAGGTTTCAACCGCGGCGTCGCGATCTCCGGCAACCGCCTGTTCATGGTGACGGATCACGCGCACATCATCGCGCTGAACCGCCTCTCGGGAGCGGTGTTGTGGGATACCCAGATGGACGACTGGAAGTTGAACTACAATGCGACGTCGGCGCCGCTGATTGTCGGCGATCTGGTTGTGTCGGGAGTCGCCGGTGGCGATGAAGGGGTGCGCGGTTTTCTCGCGGCCTTCGATCAGGCGACGGGGAAAGAATCGTGGCGCTTCTGGACCGTTCCCAAGAAAGGCGAGCCGCTCTCTGAAACCTGGGGAGAAAAAGGAATCGAGCATCCCTCGGCCGCCCCGTGGTTCACCGGAAGCTACGATGCCGAGCTCGGGATCGTGTACTGGCAAGGCGGCAATCCCGGTCCCGATTATAACGGCGACGACCGGCCGGGCGACAATCTTTACTCCGATTCAACGCTCGCGCTCGATGCGAAGACGGGGAAATTGAAATGGTATTTCCAGTACACTCCGCATGACGTTTGGGATTGGGATGCGGCGCAACCCGAAGTGCTGGTCGACGCGGATTGGCAGGGCCAGCCGCGCAAACTGCTGCTGCATGCCAATCGCAACGGATTTTTCTATGTCTTCGACCGGACCAACGGGAAACTGCTGCTCGCGCAGCCGTTCGTGAAGAAATTGACCTGGGCGAAACGCATCGGCGACGATGGCCGCCCCGT
This sequence comes from Bryobacteraceae bacterium, assembly GCA_049521275.1. Lineage (GTDB taxonomy): Bacteria > Acidobacteriota > Terriglobia > Bryobacterales > Bryobacteraceae > Palsa-187. Next base: position 1,415 of record JBEKOZ010000706.1, read on the forward strand.
AATGAATCCCAATCACATCCCGACTAAGGACGGCACCATGACGTGTCCGGCGGTGGAGGGCGCAACCAACTGGTTCTCGCCGTCCTACAATCCGCAGACGGGCTTGTTCTACGTGCAGACGCTGGAAAAATGTAATATCTACGTCAAATCAGAAGAAAAGTGGGAGGCCGGGAAGGCGTATTTCGCGGGCACCGCGCGCGGCGTGCCCGACGACAATCCGCAGAAATTCCTGCGGGCCATCGACATTCATACCGGCAAAATCAAGTGGGAGCTGCCCCAGAAGGGCCGCGCCGAATCCTGGGGCGGAACACTCGCGACGTCCACCGGCCTGGTATTTTTCTGCGAAGACAGCGGCGCGTTCATGGCGGCGGATGCGACGAGCGGGAAAATGCTGTGGAATTTTCAATTGAACGCCAACTGGAAAGCGTCGCCGATCACCTACAAGTTCGACAACAAACAGTATTTCGCAGTGGCGGCCGGATCAGATATCGTGGCATTCGCTTTGTCCGGCAACTAGTCAGTCGGTCCGCATGCTCACGCATGGCGGTTCGGTGGCGGCCGAGCAGTGTCGGCAGCAGTGGACTGGTGCTGCGCGCAGTCATCGGAACCGCCATGCGTAACAGGCTGCGGAAAAGTCTTTGTCAATGCCGATCGATAAATCGGCGACGCAATTAGACGCGCTGTTCGCGATCATCGGGCCTCGGGGATACATTTTGCTACCCCCGAATTTTGCCATTTTGAGCCCTCAGAAGCTTTTTCCGCAGCCTGGTAAGCATGCGGACTTGGGGTTGAAAAAGCAAAAAACAAGGTTGGCCGCTGATAAACGCTGATAAACGCAGATTGAAAACGAAGGCCTTGGCATCTTCGAATCCGCGTTCATCGGCGTTCATCAGCGGCCAATTAACCTTTTTCAGCATCCTGGTAAGCATGCGGACATTCGCTCGTGATCGCGACTGTTCCGAAACGCCGCGCTATCCGTGTTGTCCTGTGGGCTGCCCCGATCAGCGAGAGTCGCGTATTATATCTTCTATGAAGGTCGCGTTTGCCCGCGAAGTGAAGCAGGATGCCGGGCACGCGCTTCGACTTTGGGCTCGTCGTCCCTGGCATACCGGTTTCGCGATCCTCGCCCTCGCGATCGGCATTGGCGCGAATACCGGGGTCTTCAGCGTGGTCAATGCGCTGCTGCTGCGCTCGCTGCCTTTCGACGATCCAGCCCGCCTGGCGGCGCTTCAGGAATCCTGGTGGCTGCCCCGCGCCAGCGCTCCGGAATTTCACACTTGGCGGCAGCAGAGCGCCTATCTCGCCGATGCCGCTCTCTTCCACCAGGGCGACATTAACCTGGGCAGTGTCCGCGAATCCACCCGCGCTCACCTGGCGAAGGCGTCCTCCAATTTCTTCTCGCTGCTGGGTGCCCAGCCCGTGCTTGGACGCGTTTTCGCGCCGGGAGAAGATACGCCCGGACGCAATGAAATCGCGGTCATCAGCTACGGGCTCTGGCAAGGCATTTTCGCAGGCGAGCCGCGCGCCCTCGGCTCCACCATCATCGCCGACGGAGTTCCCCTCACCATCATCGGCGTCATGGCGCCCAGTTTCGATTATCCGAGGAACACGATGATCTGGAGGCCCGCGGCGTTCACTCCCGGCGACTATGGCTGGGAAGCAATCGCGCGCTTGAAACCCGGAGTCACGTGGCCGCAGGCCCGC
>JBEKOZ010000707.1:0-3091 GCA_049521275.1 Bryobacteraceae bacterium
TTGGAGCCAGCACGCGGCTAAAACGCGGAGCATGTGGCCATGTCCGAAAATGGCTACTGCGCCGTCCGGGGCTGACTGGATCACGCGCCGGGCACGGTCGGCCACGTCCGCGATCGACTCGCCTCCGGGGGGCGTACCGGTCCAGATGGTCCAATCGGGCGCGGTTTGGTGAATCTGCGCGGTGGTCAGGCCTTCGTACGATCCGTAATTCCATTCGCGCAAGTCATCGGTCACGATCGCGCTTTCGGCGTAGCCGGCGATCCGGCAGGTCTCCCGCGCACGCGTCATCGGACTGACGAAGACCGCCACGAACTGCTTTCCGGCCAGCATCTTGCCGACCGCGGCCGCCCTCCGTTCGCCCTCCGCGGTGAGCGGCAGATCGGTTGAGGAGGTGTGCTGGCCGGACAGGCTCCAGGCGGTTTCTCCGTGACGCACGAGCCAGAGCGCAGATGCCATAAGGCTACTTTAGCGGAACAACCGGGCCCGCTTCGGCGTTATAGTGGATGAACGGAAGTGGAGGAAAGCAATGTCGCTTCGCGACTTTATCGCCAAGCAGTGGATAGATGTCATCCAGTGGACCGAGCCGGAGGATGGCGTTCTCGCGTACCGCTATCCGATGCAGGACATGGAGATTCAGAACGGGGGCAGCCTGACCGTTCGCGAATCGCAGATGGCCGCGTTCGTGAATGAAGGCAAGGTGGCCGATATTTTCGGGCCCGGTCTTTATAAATTGACCACGCAGACGCTGCCGATTTTGACGTATCTGCAAAACTGGGACAAGAAATTTCAGTCGCCGTTCAAAAGCGACGTCTACTTTTTCTCGACTCGCATCCAGACCGACCAGCGCTGGGGCACGGCTACGCCGATCACTATCCGCGACAAGGATTTCGGCATGGTGCGGCTGCGCAGCTACGGAATTTATTCGTGGCACATCGCCGATGCGAAGGCGTTTCACACGAAAATCAGCGGGACGCGGGACATTTATCACGTCGCCGACATTGAAGGGCAGCTGCGCAATACGATTATCGGGCGCATGACGGACGCGTTTGCGCAGAGCAACGTGCCGTTTCTGGACATGGCCGCGAATCAGGTCGTGCTGGGGCAGAAGATCGCCGAGGGGCTGAACCCCATGTTTACCGACCTCGGCCTGGCGCTCGACAGCTTCGTGGTCGAAAATCTTTCGCTGCCGGATGAGTTGCAAAAGATGCTCGATACGCGCGTCGGCATAAACATGCTCGGCGACATGAAAAAGTTCACGCAATACCAGGTGGCCAACTCGCTGCCGATCGCGGCGGCGAATGAGAGTGGAGGCATCGCGGGGCTGGGAGTCGGGCTCGGCGCGGGGCTTACCATGGCGAATGTCATGGCGAATGCGCTGCGTCCGGGAGAAGCTCCTCCGCCGGCGGCTCCTGCGCCTGCTGGTCCCGCTCCGACTGGCGCAGCTCCTGTAGCCGGAGCGGAAACCAAGTTCTGCTCGAATTGCGGCAACAAAATCGCCCGCGCCGCGAAGTTCTGCCCCGAATGCGGAACCGCCCAAGCTTAATGAAAAACGATCGGCAGGGCATGGCCCTGCCCCACGGCTGCGAGTGGATTGTCGAGGCGCACCATTGCGACGCGGCGGCGGTCTCCGACCCCGAGGCGCTGCGGGCGCTGTTCGCGCGGCTGATTCGGGAAATGAAGCTGCATCCGATCGGCGATACGCAGTGGCACCAGTTCCCGGGCGGAGGCATCACGGGCCTGGCGCTGCTTCAGGAATCGCACATCGCCTGCCACACTTTTCCGGAGCACCGCTCATTGTGCTTGAATGTATTCTGTTGCCGTCCGCGTCCGGATTGGGATTTTGACGCGTGCCTGCGGCAGGAATTCGGAGCGAAGTCGGTCGAAGTGAGGCGGCTTGACCGGCCCTATTCGGAATGAGTTCACCAACAGCGAACTGCCCCAGTTGCGGCGCACCGGTCACGTTCCGCTGGTCGAGCGCGGTGCAGACCGTGTGCCCGTTCTGCCACTCGATTCTGGTTCGCACGGATGTGGCGCTTGAGAACGTCGGTAAAGTCGCCGACCTGCCGCCCGATCCTTCGCCGATCCAATTGCTGACGTCCGGGACCTATAACAACAAGAAGTTCGACGTGATCGGCCGCATTGTTTATGAGTATGAGCAGGGCGGGTGGAACGAATGGCACATCGTTTTTTCGGATGGCGTCAGCGGGTGGCTGTCGGATGCGCAGTTGCAATACGCCGTGTCCTTTCTGGTGCCGAGCAGCATTCCTCTTCCTCCGGAGCAACAGGTCCGGCGCGGCAGCCGGCTTACGTTTTCGAATATCGAGTTTGAAGTGTCGACGATGACCCGGGCGACCTATAAGGGAGTCGAAGGCGAGCTGCCATTTCCGTTCTACGGCAAAACGAACATGATGTTCGCGGACCTGCGCACGGGCTCGGATGACTTCGCGACGCTCGATTACAGCGATCCGGCGGCGCCGCTGCTGTTTATCGGGAAGACGGTGGCCTATGACGCCCTGCAACTGAAAAACGTGCGGCAGTTTGAGGGGTGGGCGTGATGGGGAAACCGCTCCCTGCGGTCACGGCTCGATGTCGGCGGTGTCGACGTCGGCGCTTCGGCGATCACAGAGCCATGACCAGAGGGAGCGGTTGCTGATGTCTTCGCCTCTCGTAGCGCCTCCGGTCGCCAAATCTAAGGCGATGTATTGTCCCAACTGCGGGGGGCCCGTGGAACTGCGCGGGTTCGGGCATGCGCTTACTGTGGTCTGTCCGCAATGTCTTAGCGTGCTCGATGCTTCTTCTCCTCTGCTCAAAATTCTTCAGGAAGCGCAGGAGGCGGAGGCGCGCCGGACGCCTCTCATTCCTCTTGGGCAGCGTGGAAAGTGGGCGGGCGCGACCTGGGAGGTCATCGGGTTTCAGACGCGCTCGGTGGAAGAGGACGGCGTCACTTATGAGTGGGAAGAGTATCTGCTCTTCAATCCTTATAAAGGATTCCGCTACCTCACCAACTATGACGGGCACTGGAATTTCGTCACGCCGGTGGAGTCGCTGCCGGAGCGCCGCTCGGTTGCATCGCGTCCCGCGGTGTTTTTTG
>JBEKOZ010000708.1:0-3086 GCA_049521275.1 Bryobacteraceae bacterium
GTTTGGGCGAGCGCTCCACTGCTTCGAACAGCTCGACGAACGCTTCTTCGGTTTTCGGAGTGCCGAGTGTGACGGTCTCCGCGTGCGCGGTGACGGCGTAGCCGCACATCGGTCCGAACTCGGGAAACAGACATTTCAAATCGAGCGAGGCGTAGCCTTCCGAACGCGGCCTGAGGTTCAATAGCTCAATGGCGTTGGCGAGCGTGGCGGTGTCGACGGTCTTGAGATACGCGATTAGTTCTGTGTCTGGGTTTGCCATAGATCCTTTTTCACGAAGAACGCGGCCGCGATCAGCAGCGCGCACGCCAGCAGGTAAACAGTGGACGCGGCGGTGATGCCGGCGCTCAATCCGCGATCGCGCGCGATAAATCCGATTACGACGGGCGCCGCTCCGCCGCCGCCGAGCCAGCCCATGGAGTTTATGAATCCGGCGGCGGTTCCGCGCGCCTCCGGCCGCACCACATCGAACAGCGAGGCGAAGATATTCGCGTCGTACATGCCTTTTGAAAATCCCCAGGCGGTGAGGGCGATGAGGAGCGAGGTCACCGAAAGAGTCATGCCGCACCAGGCGACGAAGGGAGCGCCGCATAAGACTCCGGCGGCCTGCACGAGGATGCGTCCGCTCGGCGTTCGCGCCCGTAGAATGTCCGCCAGCCAGCCGCCTGCGAGCGATCCGAGCACGCTGGCGAGTTGCACGAAGACAGTGGCGGTCAGTCCCGCGACCGCGAGTCCCATGTGGAAGCGGTCGTAAAGAAATTTCGGCATCCAGGTGAGCAACACCATGGCGACAAAGTTCGAACAGATGAACGCGCCCGCGAGGCAGAGCGCGGTTGGCGTGCGGCGCAGTAGTTGAAGGAACTGCGCGAGGTTGAGCGACGGCGCGACTACCGACAGATCGGACTGCCCGCGGCGCGGCTCGCGCAGGAAATGGTTCAGCACGAAACCGAGCAGGATTCCGAGGCCACCAAAAACCAGGAACGACCAGCGCCATCCGTAATGCTGGCCGATCCAGCCGGCGAAGAATCCACCGGCGATGGTTCCCGCGTAGACGCTGGTTTGATGGACTCCGATGGCGCGGGAGCGGGTTTGCTTGCCGTGATAATCGCTGACCATGGACATCGACGCGGGGTAATAAATCGTCTCGCCGAGCCCTTCGGCGGCGCGCAGCACGAACAGCGCGCGGAAGCCGCGGGAGAACGCGGTGGACATACAGATGATGCTCCAAGCGTAGAGGCCGCCCAGAATCGCGCGCTTGCGGGAGACGCGGTCGACCACGAAGCCCGCGAAGAATCCGCTGATGCCGTAGACCCACGCGAAGGCGCTGCCCAACAGGCCGAGCTGCACCATGGTCAGGCCCAGTTCTTTTTCGAGCAGCGGGAAGACGGAGAAGATCGCCTGGCGGTCGGCGTAATTGAAAAACGAGATGCACCAGAGCATCGCGACGACTGACCAGCGGTAGCTCATCTATTTTCCATTCGGCACCTTCATCAGCCAAACCTCTGAAACCTGCGTGCCGCGGCCGTTGCCGCCGAGGCCGGGGGTGCGCGTCCATTCAAGCGTCAGGACGCCGCCGGCGGTCGCCTGCGGCGGGATTTCGAACTCCACGGGATCGGGGGTCGGGCCTTTTTCGCGGAATGGATGGACCTCGATTGCATTGGCGGTCAGACGTACGGCGACTCTGCGCGCGTCGCCTCCATAGGAGACGCGGACTTTGTAGCGCGCGGACGGATCGAGGCCGGTGTAGCGCATGCGCAGCGGACGGTCCTGAATGATTTCGCTATCGGCGGCCGTGGTGGTTCGCCAGCCTCTCTGGGGCGAACTGCCGAAGGAGATCAGCGGCGATTTTAGAAAATCGGGATCGTCGGCGTAGGATTCGCCCAGCAGCAAATGAGGCCGTTGGTTCACGAATCCCAGCGCGTCATAAAAGCCGCCGGGGCCGGGGTCGGTCCAGTTGAGCAGCTCGTCGATTTTCGCGGCGCGGTCCGATTCGGAAGAGATTGCGCGAATATCGTTGAAGCGATTTTCCAGCCACACGCGATTGTTCAGGGCGAAATCGATGGCGTCGAGATTGGCTCCGCGATCCATTGAAATCGCCTTATAACGGTCGACGCTGAGCTGCATGTGGATGCTCTGGAACAGGGCCTCGGCGAGTTCTAACACACGAGCCCGATAGGCGCGCGCGTCGTCCGTGCGGGCGTCCGCGTCGAGGATCGATTCGGCTTCCGCGATGGCTTTTAATGAACCAATGGAGGTCAGAGGCCAGTTTCGTTTCGCCTTGGCGAGCGCGGCCATCGCCATCTCCTCCTGTCGATTTTCAGAAAGCAGCCGGCTATGAAGATAGGCGTCGTAAAAAGCGCGATAGAGCGCTTCATTGAAACGCCAGTTGAGGCGCTGCTGGGGCGTTGCGCGGCGTTCCATATCTTTAAACTGCGCGAGCGTCACTTCGATCTGCCGATTCGCTGCGAGCGGTCCTCGCCAGTTCTGCTCCAGCGCCAACAGACCGGCGGCAAAATCGTCCGCCATGGCGTCGCCGATGAAAAAGCGGCTGTAATCGAGGAGAATGCTCTTGGTAGACGCGTCGGGATTCCAGCCGAGTCCGCTCCAGATGAATTTGTTGACGTCGTCGTTCGCGCCTTCGGAGTAGGTCACGAAACCATCGGCGAACGGCTGGTAGCGATGAAAAATCGCCGCTTCATCGAGTGGCCGAGGGTTGATGGTCTCGCGACCTTCAGTGGTCGCGAAGGCGAGATCCCAGTCGGGCACCGGAAACTCGCAATGGATGCTGTGCGTGATATCGGGATAAAAGCGGATCGGAAAATGGTTCGGCGTCAGCGCGCGAAATTCTTCCAGATTGCCGTAAACCTGCGGCCCGAATACCAAGCCCGAAAGCCACGTTGGATTGGCGGCAATCAACTTCCAGAACTCATCGCGCCACTCTTTTGTGAATCCCTGCGGCGAAAGCCACATCTTCGCGTGGGGGTGATAGCGACGCAAATTCGCGGTCTGTTTTTCGAGCAGAGTGAATAAATATTTCGGCTGCGTGTGACCGGGATCGCCGCCGGGAACGAAAATTGCGTCGATGCGCG
>JBEKOZ010000709.1:0-3083 GCA_049521275.1 Bryobacteraceae bacterium
ACAAATTCGTGACGCCTTACACTTCGTTCCTGGCCGCGCCGCGCGCGCTGTTGAGGCCTCGCCTGATTCGTCCCGGCGATCCGGTGCTGCGCGTGAAGACGGATGAATCGATCACTTCGGTAGTCGCGATGTTTCCGTTCGGCACCGTCAAGAAGCTTCGCTATCTTACCGGCGAAGACACCTGGCAGACGCGATTTCTGGCGCCGAAGGATCTCGCCGACGGCACCTATCGCGTGCGGTTGCTGCTGCGCGACAAACAGGGCCGCACTTATCGCGAATCGAAGACATTCGTCATCGCCAGCCAGCCGCCGGTCGTAAAGGTGAGGCTCGACCACCGGCAGGTGCATCGCGGAGAAGCCGTGAAACTTCACGTCAGCGCATCGGACTCGACCCGAACGATCGTCGCGCGCATGGCGGGCGCGGCCCCGGTGTATCTCAAATGGAATGCGGAGATGGGATCGAACACCGGTGAATTGCTGGTTCCCGCGACGTTCGCGGCGGGTCGCTATAAAGTGACCGTGACGGCTGAGGATTTTGCGCACAACATCGGCAGCGGGGAGGTGGAAATTGAAATTCTTCCCTAACGCGAAAGCCACTGCGGCGGCGCTTGCCATCGGCGGCTTTTTCGCGGCGCGCGCGGAACTCACCAGGTGGGCGGAAGGAATCAACGCGGGCAATCGCCTGGACGCCGTCTTTTTTCGCAGCGTGCTATTGCCCAGCGGCCTCATCCCGGTTCGCCGGCCGCCGAAGGAGACGCGGCCGGAGCTGACGAAGCTCATCGGAGCCGCACCCAACGACGCCGAACTTTATTCTCTCCGCGCCCTCGAAGACGAGCAGCAGCTCGATTTCGCGGCCGCCGAGGCGGATTGGAAGAAATTTACCGAAGTAGGCGCTGACAAGGGCGCGGCGCGTCTCGCCCTGGCCGATTTTTATCATCGGCGATTGCGGCCGCGCGATGAATTCACGGCTCTGGCCGCCGCGTCGCTTGAGCCCGTGCCTGCTTCTGAAAAACTGCTCCCGTCTTCAGCCCAGAGGCCCTGGAAGATTTTTGCGCGATCGACCGCGCTTGTCGACGAAGCCAGGCTTGATCCGTTGCTCGCGGTGCCGCAGTTCAGCCAATGGATCGCCCGCTATCCTTCTGAGACTGGCCTTTATCGAGCTTACTTTGCATTTGCAATGTCCCACGAGCGGTACGAAGTCGCCAGCGATGTGATCGCGGCATACAAGAAAGCCGTTCCCGGGGACGAGGAGTATCCGATCGAAGCAACTGCCGAAATGGTCGCAAAGACCGGTTCGGCGGCGCGCGCGCTCGAAGTATACAACCAAAGTTTCAAGCCTCTTTGGCCGGACTCGCTCATGAAACAGTATTTCGATCTGCTCAAGCAGTCGAACTCGCTGCGTGCCTATCTCGAAAAAGCGCGCGCGGGCGTGGCCGCTAATCCCACCGATTTGGCGAGTGCGGCCCGCATCTTTCATTACTGGAAGCAGCAGGGCAACACCGGCGCGGCCGAGCGCGCGCTCGCCGAATTCGGGCAACGCAAGGAAAGCAAGCGGTCGGCATGGACAGCGGAGGAATTGTCGACGCTCGCTCGGCTGTACGAGTCGTCTCGCAATTACGACGAAGCGGCCCGCAATTATTATGCACTTTATGATGTAGCGCGGAACGACGACAGGACCGCCGCCGCCGCGCTTGCGGGGCTCGCGCGCCTGCTGCTGTCGGCGCCGGAACAGGCGATTCGACTGGGGTCGGGAAATTTGACGCTCTATCGCGATGTCGCCTCGATGGACCCTCACCCGGGATTCCTGAACGGCGTGCTCTCCCTGCTACTGAACTCGAGCGAGCCGTCGGACCGCTATAAACAGGAGGAGTTAAGCGCCGGGCCCTATTTCCGCCGCGCGAAAGCCGCCGAACTGGTGGCTCTGTTCGAATCGCGATTCCCGAACTCGCCAGAGCGCGCCGACCTGCGCGAGGGCGTCATTGAAGCCTACGCAGTGAGCGGAGCAAGCGACGCCGTCATTCGCGCCGGTACTAAGTTTCTTGCCGATTTTCCGAATGCGCCCAATCGCACCTCCGTGGCGATAGGCGTCGCCGACGCCTATGCGCGCGCCAATCGGACCGTCGAAGAGTTCGCGCTCTACGATACGCTGCTGGCCGAACTCGCCAGGCGCGCCGATGGGGTCCCGCTTGGCGCACTCCCCGCGCCGGGACTCAGGGAGCCCGCGGACAAAACGTCCGCAAACGCCCAGTCTGATTCGCTTCGCTCCCCCGAGTACGCGCGCGTTCTCGACCGTTACGTGGCGCGGCTGATTTCCTTGAAACGCACCCGCGATGCGTTGACGCTCTATCGCCGGGAGATCGATCGCAATCCCTCCGACCCCGGCCTGTACGACACCATGGCCGCGTTTCTCGAACAGAACAACATGGGCGCGGAAATCGAAGCCGTCTACCAGCGCGCCATCGCCCGGTTTCAGGATCATACCTGGCAGCACAAGCTCGCCCGCTGGTATCTACGCCAAAAAAGGCAGGCGGATGTCGTGAAGCTCACGCGCGATGTCGTGCGGATTTTTTCGGGAACGGAGCTCGACGAATATTTCCGCGAAATCGTCAGTCCCGCGCAGCCGGTTGGACCGGCATTTTATCTACAGTTGAATCTGTACGCGCATCAGCGGTTCCCGCATTACCTCGCCTTCGCACGCAATTTGCTGACGGCGTATTCAAACGGCACGACCACTGACACGATCGCCTACGAGGCCGTCCTGAGGCGTCACTGGTATGACGCCGAGGACCTGCGGATGCGCTTCTTTGAGCGCCTTTCGAAGACCGGCCGCCTCGATGCGGAGCTCTCCGTGGTGCGCACCTCGAATCCCGCGGCCTTCGCCGGAAAATGGGAAGACGCGATGAATCAATCTCCCGCCGCCGTCCGTTTGCTGGCCGAAGGAGAAGCCTGGCGCTGCCATTTCGAGAAGGCGGCCCCGCTGTTTCTGGCCATCGAATCGAGCTTTCCCGCCGATCGCACCATCGGCATGCGAACCGCCGCCGTCTACCGGTCGCTGGGAACGATCGAACCTAAGTTGACCGACAC
>JBEKOZ010000710.1:0-3080 GCA_049521275.1 Bryobacteraceae bacterium
AGATCGACGCCGAAGTGGGCGAGCTCGAACAGGCCGCTCCCGACGCGGTCGTTTGTGTCCTCTCGGACCACGGCTTCACCCGCACCGATCATAGCTTCAACATCATCGCCCCCTTTGTCGAAGAAGGCCTCGTATCGATGACGAATAAAAAAGTGACCGCCTGGCGAGCCTATCCCGACCTCGAAGCCGGATCCGCGGCCATCATCGTGAAAGATCCAAAAGATACCGCCAAGGTGGGGGACCTGTTGCGCCGCCTCGCCGCCGATCCGAAGAATGGCATCGCGCAAATTCTCGACCCTGGTCAAATCGCCGCGTTCGGCGGACGCCCCGACGCCGCCTTCTGGGTCGACATGCAATCGAATTTTTCCGTCATCGCCACGGACCGCCCCAACCGAGTCGGAGGCACCCACGGCTACGCTCCCTCGAATCCCGAACTGCTAGCGTCCTTCTTCATCGCCGGCCCCAAAATCAAATCCGGAGTCGACCTGGGCGAAATCGATATGCGCAGCATCGCCGCCACGCTCGCCCGAGCGATGGCCCTGCCCTTCCCCACCGCCGATCTCCCCGCCCTGCCTGTGTTCTAAACATGTGGCGCGAGCTTTAGCTTGCAGCATCGGCTTCAGCCGATGTCCGGCCGGATCGGACAGGCGAAGACGCCGGCTGAAGGCCGACGCGGCAGACTGAAGTCCGCGCCACCAAAACCAACTGTGGGCGCAAACCACTTCAGCGAACATGCTCTAATAATTCCCATGCCCCACATCGTAGTGATCGGCAGCGCGAACATCGACCTGACTACTTTCACCGACCAGTTCCCCCGTCCCGGAGAAACCATCTTCGGCCGCGACTTTTCTCTCGGCTTCGGCGGCAAGGGCGCCAACCAAGCCGTCGCGGCGCGCAACTGCGGAGCCGAGGTCTCGATGATCGCGCGCGTCGGCGACGACATGTTCGGCGACGCGACCATCCAGAATTTCAAATCGTTCGGCATCGATACCACTCATGTGCTGGTCACGCCCGGAGTCTCTACCGGAGTCGCGCCGATTTTCGTTGAAAGCTCCGGCCAGAATCGAATTCTGGTCGTCAAAGGAGCGAACGACCGCCTGACACCCGAAGACGTTTACGCCGCAAAAGACGTCATTTTATGCGCCGATAAGGTCATTTTCCAGCTCGAAATACCGCTTTTATCGTCGATTAAGGCCCTCCAATTCGCGAAAGAACACGGAATTCAGACCCTTTTTAATCCAGCGCCAGCCCAGGTCCTCAACCTGGAGCAGCTGGCCTTGGCCGATTATGTGATCCCCAACGAAACCGAAGCCGAAATCCTCAGCGGTATGCCGGTCCGCAATCTGGACGAAGCCCGCGCGTGTTCCCGGAAGCTGCGGGAGGGCGGGCTAAGTCGCGTGATTGTCACACTTGGCGCGAACGGAGCCCTTTATGGAGAGCACCACATCGCGCCATTCGCGGTCGATCCGGTCGATACCAGCGGCGCCGGCGACGCCTTCATCGGGAGCCTGGCCGTATTCCTTTCAAGCGGTTACAGCGAACTCGAAGCAATTTCCCGCGCCAACCTTTACGCCGCGCTCTCCACGCTCGGAGTCGGCACGCAGAAGTCCTTTGTTTCCTCCGATCGCTTCAACGAAGAGTGGCTGCGCCGATCAGGATGAGCCCGGTCGCGTAGCCGATAAACATCAATGTGGTGTACGAGATAGCTCCTTTTTCACGCCACACGAAAACACCCCAGATCGCCGCCACCAGCGTCGCGCCCTGGCCCAAAGCATAGGAAATGGCCGGCCCGGCGACGCCCGACGCAATCACGTTCAGGCACAGCGCGACCATCCAGATCGAACCGCCAAGTATCCCGATTAAATGGAGTTTCGCGCTGCCGCGAAAATAATCCGCGTAGCTGACGCCGCCCGCCCTCATGAAAACCGAATTGACGATCACGTTGCTGAGAAGCACGCCCGCGCCAAAGAAAACCAAAGCAACATAAGGAGTTAACTTGGCCGGCCCAATAGCGCGCATCAACTGCGGATAAAAGAGCCCCATAATGCAACCGGCGACAATAGAGAAAATCAAGCCACGAAGTCGATTCTTTCCAACGGTTTGACGAGCCAGCGCCGACATGATCATAGCGAAAACGATCAGCGCGACCCCGGCAAACAAGAGTGAAGGATTCCCTTTCGGTGCTTCAAGATAGCTCTCCAGGGTGCCAATCACCAATGCCAAGCCGATGCCGACGGGAAATGCCACGGACATCCCCGCGGCATCGATGGCGACGACCAGCAAAATGTTCGCAAGATTGAAGATAGCGCCGCTGATCAAGGCCGTGACGGCAAACGCACCCACGATCGCAAAACCCCCACCGATTGTTGCAAACAAAAGAGAAAATAGAAACACGCCGATGGCGTAATCCCAATAAAACAGCTCGAAGGGCCATTTCTCCTTGCCGGCCAGCTTTTGGGTGTTGGCCCAGGAGCCCCAGCCGACCATCGTCACGACGCAGCACAAAATCGCTATGGGCAGGGTCATAAGGCGGGAACCAGTTTGGCTAACAGCGCGGTGCGATCCGCTATCCGGTTGATAAGTATACTCTCATTCGATGCGTGCGCGCCTTCGCCGACCGCTCCCAATCCGTCGAGCGTGGGCACGCCCAGCGCCGCCGTGAAGTTTCCGTCCGATCCGCCGCCGGTTGAAGACTCCTGAAGCGTCACGCCCAACTCGGCCGCGAGTTTCTCCGCGGTTTTATATAACCTGCGCACTCCGGCGGAGCGCTCCATGGGCGGACGATTCAGACCGCCTGTGACTTCGACAGTACAGCGCTTGTCGAAGGGCTTCAAGGAAGCGAATTTTCGTTCGAGATAGACCCGGTCGCGGTCGCGCGGGGCGCGGATGTCGACTTCGGCGCGGCATTCGGCGGGAACGACGTTGCTGCGCGTGCCACCTTGAATAACTCCGGGGCTGACCGTGACGCCTCGGTCCAGTTGCGTGAATCCGGTGATGCGTTCGAGTTGCCGCGCCATCTCGACAATCGCATTCGCGCCGTTCGAGAAATCGACGCCGGCGTGGGAGGCTCGGCCGCGAAC
>JBEKOZ010000711.1:0-3076 GCA_049521275.1 Bryobacteraceae bacterium
TGGCAAAATCAATTAATACGGTCACCGCTGGCCGCTCTGGAATCAATCCTTGTCTCATCGGGTATCGCGCTACTCGGATATCAGAATACCTTTCGGAAGGTAAGATTGATGCGCGCGCCACCGGTCAGCGGGTGCTGCCCGTCCTTAGCCGTGATAGGCGAAGCGTGCGGAACTGCCCCACACCACGATGTCACCGCTTTCGAGGTGCAGGCGACGTACCGGATCGGAACTGCGTTTGCCGCCCCACGAGAATACGGCTGGCAGCCTGTGACGTGATGACAGCATAAGATCGTTAGCGCGCGCCGGCGCGGATCGGATCGCTGTCGAGAGCGCGTTTCAGCGTAGCGGATGGGAAGAGGTTGTTAGCAAAGGCAGAACGCCGCACTTTATCGAGGGGGGACCATGCCAGAATGTTGTCCGTCGTTCGCTGCACGGTACAACTTGATCCTAGATTCGCGAATACGGACCCACGACGGAGATCTTCCAGGCAGGTCAGGTTGGGGCTATGATGGAGCTTTTAAAAGAATCGGATTGGAGGCGGTCACGTGAAGTGGTTCAACGCGCTGCCCTGTCTATTAATTTGTTCCCTGCTGTCGGCGGAGCCTTACGTCGTCAAGATCGTCCGGCGCGGCGCCGGATATCAGCTCCTGAGGAGCGGCCAGGCGTATTTCATGGCCCAGGCGCCCAAGTATCCGCCGGCGCCGAAGGAACGGTCCGGTGAACGGTACGGTGCGGGAATCGAGCGTACCATGTCGCTGCTGGCCACCAGCACGCCGGGGCACCGCAACCCCGTGCGCATCCTCTTCTACGGCCAGTCGATCACCAAGCAGGAATGGTCCCAGCAGGTGGCGCAGGACATCCGTACGCGCTTTCCCTATGCCGACCTGACCATCGAAAACCGCGCCATCGGCGGGTACAGTTCTGAATACCTGGTGCGCACGGTGGGCCACGATGTCTTCGCATTCTATCCGGATCTGATCATCTTTCACGATTACGGTGGCGAAGAGAACTATGAAAAGATCATTGCCGCGATCGCAAAGCACACCACCGCCGAGATCTTGATCCAGAGCGACTACCCCACGTGGACGCCGGTGGAAGGGCAGCCCAACGACCCGGCCAGGATAAAGAGAGAGGAGTGGCACGACCACCACTCCTACGAATGGCTGCCGGAGTTGTGCCGCCGCTACGGCTGCGGGTTGGTGGACGTCCGGCGCCCCTGGGTTCAATACCTGATCGAGAACCACCTGCGCGCCACCGATGTGCTTTCCGACGGAACGCATTTGAACGAGCATGGCAACTGGCTGCTGGCGGAGCTGACGAAACGCTACCTGCGCGATACCGCCGCCCTCCCGCAGGCCACACGGGCGGGCCTGGTGCGAGACTACACAGCCGGGAGCGATTTCATATGGAACGACGGCCACATCCGGCTGGAGTTCGACGGCAACCGGATCGACGCCATCGCCGCCGTCGGCGACGCGTATCATGCCGACGAGGCCGATGTGCGGATTGACGGTAAGAAGCCGTCGGAATTCCCGAAACTGTATTTCATCACGCGGCCCACCGACACGTTCAACGTCGATTGGCCTGCGGTCAACCAGGTCTCCGCGGAAAAGCCGCTCCTAGTGGAGGATTGGACGCTGCGAGTGCTTGAAACCAACGCTGACGATTCGCGCTGGCGTTTCGAGGTGGTTGGCTCCAGTACCGGCGAGGATGGCGAAGGGGTGAGCACGGCACGTTTCGTTTCGCGATCCGGACGGGTGGTGATCGAGCCATCGGACTACGGGGTGAAACGGGCCTTCGATCTCCGGCATATCCTCACACCTGTCGGATTTGAAGTAAAGTGGCGCGTAGAGCCGATGTTCTGCGACGTTTACCAAGCACCACGCGTAGCCGATCCTTCACGGGAGCAATCGGTCATCCTGGCACTGGGATTGTCGAACTCGAAACACACGTTGGAGTTGTATGCCAGGGGTAAAACTACGCCGCCAATCAAGGCGCTTCGGGTTTACCGGCCGCTTGTCCGTTAGCAAACATGGGGCCGCGGTGACTGCCCTCTGGGAAGTTCTCCAGCCCCCGATTCGTGCAACGCCCTACTGCGGCGGCTGGATAGCCGAGGTCACGAAGGGCACCCGCCGGGAATGCTTGCTGCTCTGCTTTGAGCTCCTGGAGGCAGACGGCCTCGGGCTGCGCCTTCGCGAGCCACGCCACGAGATTATGCAGACGCTTGTTAATGTTGTTGATGTTGATAGTGGCGATCTTCTATGCACGGCCTCACGCGACCATTTTGTACTGACCGGAAGGCCACACCGCAACGCACACGGGCTACTGCGCATCCGTCTGGAACTTCCAGATGAGCGGCGTGCCGCCTTAATGGACGGTCGCAAGATGATATTCTGAGGCAGCGTTCCTTAGCGGGAACCTCCGCGGCATGGCAATCACCGATCAGTCCGGAGAGGTTCCGGCACCATCCCCCCTCCAGAAGTTCTTCAAGGATCTCGGCCCAGGACTGATCACTGGCGCCGCCGACGACGATCCTTCCGGCATTTCCACCTATTCTGTTGCAGGGGCCACCTTCGGCTACACCGGGCTCTGGACCGCGCTCTTCACGTTTCCTCTCATGGCGGCCGTGCAGTTGATGTGCGCGCGGCTTGGAATGGTCACGGGACAGGGTCTGGCCGCCGTGATTCGAAAACGCTATTCGCGTTGGATCTTGTGGCCCTCCTGTGCCCTGCTACTGATCGCGAATATATTCAACGTCGGAGCCGACTTGGGCGGCATGGCCGATGCGATGCAAATGGTTACTGGAGTCCGAGCCTATTTCTGGACGCCCCTGTTCGCCTGCGCCATTGTCGCTCTCCTGTTCTTGACCTCTTACCGCGCGATGGCGCGCGTCCTCAAATGGTTGACGTTGGTGTTGTTCGCATACGTCATCACCGCGTTTCTCGCGCAACCAGATTGGTCGACGGTGCTTCGCGCCACGTTCATTCCGCACATTGAATGGACCAAGTCGTTCATGTCCGTCCTCGTCGGAATTTTCGGCACAACCATCTCGCCCTATCTTTTCTTTTGGCAGGCT
>JBEKOZ010000712.1:0-3075 GCA_049521275.1 Bryobacteraceae bacterium
GGCTCGGAAGAAGGCGGCAGTGCCTTTGGCGGTTCCACGGCGTTGCACCGCCATGCGTCAGCATGCGGATCGCCGCTAAGCGCCGGCCTGCTCCCTGACCTCGACCACCCCGCCTCTGTTTTGCACTTTGGACTCGTACATGCGCTGGTCGGCGGCGGCCAGCAATTCGTCCGACGTGGTGCCGTCGGCCGGAATGAAAGCGGCGCCGAAGCTGGCGTCCAGTACATCCTCCTTGCACAGAGCCCTTCCGGTCGCGCGAACGGTTTCGCGGAATTGCGCAATCCGCGACCCGATCTCGCCCGGTCCGATTCCACCCAGCAGCAGCACGAATTCGTCGCCGCCCAGCCGCGCCACAAAATCCCCGCTACGGCACGATTCGCGGAATCTCTCGGCCAGGGCTTCCAGCAGCCGGTTCCCCATCAGGTGCCCGAACCTGTCGTTGACGCTCTTAAATCCGTCCAGATCGCAGACCACCACCGCTCCCGGCGACGCGTTTTCGCTCAACCGGACTGCCAGCGCGGCGACGTTCGGCAATCCCGTCATCGCGTCGGTAACCGCTTCATCCGCCGCGCGCCGGAACCGCAACCCATTCGCGACGGCCCCTGAAACCTTCGGCGCGAGCGTCGCTAAGATGCGCACATCCTCGGCCGTGAACAGCGGAGTCCGGGCCCGGTAAAGCGTCATCGCGCCGCGCAGATTCACCTCGGACAGCGGCACCGACAACGCATGCCGGACCAGGTTGACTTGAGACAGGTACGGAGACGGTCCTATGTGCGCCAGGTCCGAAGACGCGTCCCCGTTGATGATCGGTTTCTCGTTCGCCGCTACCCACCCCGACAGGCCGAGCCCCATGGGTATTCGTATTCTCGATAATAGCTTCATGGAGCTTCCGGCGATACACTCCGGAGCCAGATGCCCTTGGTGTTCCACCCAAACCACCAGCGAATCCCACGGTACCAGCTGCTTCAGTGCTGGTGTCAACGTAGCAAACGTTTCTTTCAAGTCGAGCGAGCCGCCCAGCCGGCGCGTCAGATCGAATAAAGCGTTTGCCTCGCGCTGCGCCGAATAGATCGAATCGATGAAGCCGTGATCCGGCGCCGCCGCCACCAGCTTCTCCCACTGCTTCTGCCGCTTGCGAAGGATGTTAATGATGCGCGGATCGTAGGCGCGCCCGCTCTCTTTGGCCACCCGCACCAGCGCCTCATTTACATCCACCGCCGGCCGGTGCCGCCGCGGCGACGCGTAGGCATCCACTGCGTCCACCGCGGAGAGGATGCGCGCGCCGATCGGGATCTCCGCCCCTTTCAGCCCGTTTGGATAGCCAGTCCCGTCCCATTTTTCGTGATGCGCCAGTACGATCGGCGTAACCGGATAGGGAAAGTTCACCTGCTTAAGAATTTCCGCCGCCACCGTGGGATGTGTCTTGACCTTCTCGAACTCCTCCGGCGTCAGCGGACCGGGTTTGAGGATGATATGTTCCGGCACCGCCAGCTCGCCGATATCATAGAGCAGGGAAGCGGTTCGCAGCGCCTCGATCTCGTGCGGCTCGAGGCCGAGCTCCTTCGCCATTTCAATCGCATAGATCTGCACCCGCCGGGAATGCCCGGTCATCGGCTGATCTTTCGCTTCGATCGCCAGCGCCAGTGCCTCGATCGTGCGCAGATTCAGCGCCGCCGCCTTCTTCCACATCTTCTGCTGCGCTTCGAGGCGCCGTTCATAAAGACGATACGACCACCAGGTCAGGTACAGCAGCGGCGCGAGTACCACGGAAACCGGGAACAGTCCCGCGATGCCCGCCGCCACTGGATAGTACGGGAACGACCACAGATTGGAGCGATTCCAGCGCAGGGCGTGCAGCGCAAGGAAGCAGACTCCGGAAGCCAGCATCAATCGCAGCGGTTCCGGAATGTGCGCCAGCGCCGCTCCATGAAACGTGCATTGCGTAGCCACCACCGCCAGCGCGATGGAGCACAGGCTCCGCAACAGCATCCGCGGTTGCACCCGGTCCGGATGCGTCACCGCGTGGATGAACGTTGCCGATTCCGCCAGCAGCAGTGTCTCGCGCCATCCCAGGTGCGGCAGCGCAAGAATGATGAACACAAATCCCATCGTCGAGCCGTCCGCCAGGTCCAGCCCGAACGCAAGCAACGCCAGTACCGAGTATGCAAAGTACGGAGTAGTGCTTTCCCCTGTGGCGATCCACGCTGTGCCGGCCAGAATCAGTACCACGCAGACTGCTAGCCAAGCCTTATAGAGCAGCATTGATGATGATAGGTGACAGCAAGTCGTATGCCATGCCTAAACGTCTGTCAGCTATAACCGGTGCCGCGCCCATTGAGACAGAATGTCTCCCCTTCTGCGACACTCTGTCGCGAAGCCGTCGTTTCCTTGCGCGAATTTTCCTTAGTTATCGCCATCGCGAACTATGGAGCCTCGCGTGCTAATATTCGTCGCACTATGCGGCGTGAATCGAACATTCAAACGGGACTCGATCGGATGGAACTACCGCTCGGTCCGATCTACTCCTTCTTGCCTGCGCACGGAGGATCCAGGGCGGGTGCGGTTTCTGAGCAGTTAAGCCGCACCTTGGCGGAGGTCCCTGGCTTCTCCTTGTTACTGGCCGGATTCGCCGCTCGCGAGTACTCCTTGTGGAATCCCACCGATTCTCCGCGCCGCCTGGACGGCCACACCTGGGGCGCGTTCGTTTTCGATTCCCACGGTATCGAGGTACTCGACGCCCGCGAGATCTATCCGCACCAGTTGAACAAGGTGCTCCAATACGCCCGCCAGAAATATAGGATCGTCTGCGCCGATGTCACCGGTGCGAAGGACGCCCACGCCCTCGAAACCTTGCGCGCCTCCGAGTGCATCTTCCTGGTCAGCCACTCAGACCGCGCTTCGCTCGAAATGGCTCGCGAGAAGAGAGAGTGGCTCCAGTCGATGAATATGGCCGAGCAATGCGGCTTGCTGCTCGACCGCGTCCCCGGTGGAGTTTCAACCGACGAAGCGGAAGAGATCAGCGGCCTGCCCATGTGCAGCCTGGTCGACCGCCCCGAATACATTGGCCGCTTCGCA
>JBEKOZ010000713.1:0-3073 GCA_049521275.1 Bryobacteraceae bacterium
AATCTCTGCTGGCATCGAGTATCGATACAATTGTCGACCTTCTCGAGACCGAGCGACGCCTCAAGCTCACGTCAGAGTGCGCTTACCACCGAGTAACGTGGGTTGCCAACGAGATAGAGCGCCATCAAATCCAAGAGTACGCCGCAGCACTGCAGTTCGCGGTGAGCGAGAACATGCAACGTCCTCGTCGTTACCGATGAGCAGTTTCTGGGGGTGCGGGTAAACACCAATGAAGATCGCCTTGCTGGAATGCGGAGACGGCAAGTGCGGCAGGAAGGCTGTCAGCGCAGCGCAGGCGGTGAGAAGCGGGGACTTGCGATTTGCGAGGCGTTGGCGAGACTCAGCAGGTGCGCTTCGGTGTAAGGCAGCCCCATGAACGACATGCCCACCGGCATGTTGGCCCAAATCCGGCCCGCAGGCACCGTGACCTCGGGAAAGCCGAGCAGCGGCCACGTAGCCCGCCTTGTAGGGATCGTCGGTATTGCAGAGATAGCTCGGATCGGCGCCCACTCAGCACCCAGAATGGATCGCTCTCTGCTCAGAGTGCTTTTCCGGGGAACAGGTCGGGCACGAGCTTGCCCTGGTCGATCAACACAGTCCCGTTGACGATAACAAACCGCATCCCCGTGCTGGCCTCCATCGGCGCTTGATAGGTCGCGTGGTCGATAACTGTTCGAGGATCGAACACGACGACATCGGCGTCGGCGCCCTCTTGCAAACGTCCCTTGCGGCGAGCCGCGGGACTCGACTTCTCCATACGCTGGGCGGGCATTAGGCTCATCTTGCGAAGAGCATCCATGAGCGTGACACTGCCCGTCTCGCGAACATATCGAGCCAAGATGCGCGAGTAGGTACCGGCATTGCGCGGATGACCCTTGACGCCATCACTGGCGATCATCACGAGGGGGTCGCGAATGGCAACGTCGACCATCTCCTGCGTATTGACGTGCAATAGCACAACTTGCGGCTTGCTTGAGTTGTGCAACAAATCGAAGCGTTCTTTGGTCAGGCGCTCTCCGCTATCCGGAAGTTGCAAGTCGCCGTAGTCGATTCCCTCCTTCTCCCTCCAACCCGGATTGAACAGGGCGGAATTGATGTAGGTCATTCCCGCCGTATAGGGGTAGGCCTCGGTGGTGACGTCAAGGCCGCGGGCGCGCGCGCCGGCCACCAAGGAGAGGCACTCGAGACTGTCCTTGGTGCACATGCTGTTGATATGGACGATATGGAGCGGGGCACCGGAGATTGCCGCGGCGCCGATCACTTCGCTGACGGCTTCGATACTGGAGCCCGGTTCCAGTCGGCCGGCGCTGCGCACATGGACAAACACGGGGACGCGGCGCTCGGCGGCAACTCGAAACATCTGAATGATTTCGAGGCGGGTAGCCCCCGGCGTGTATTGAATTCCCATACCGACACCAAGGGCGCCTGCATCGAGTTCGTGGCGCACGCGGGCCCCTATCTTTTGAATTTGCGCATCGGTGGCGGGTTGATCCGTAGCGGGCCCGGCGACTGGCAGGATTGTTCCCTCTGGAAGTGGTGCGCCAAATACCAAAGCGCGGGCCGCGACATGACTGGCCGATGTGCCATAGTTGATCAAGGAATGCCCCTGCTTCTGGGCAAGGAAGGCCGTGACGTCGGGAGCGCCAATTTCCATCTCCAGCGCGGTGGTGACGCCGTCGAACGCCTTGACGCGACCGCTGTCGGCATCCTGGGCGTGCTGGTGAAGATCAATGAAGCCAGCGGCGACGACCAGGCCCTCGGCATTCAGCACACGCCCGCCTACCAGCGGGTCGGCGGAGATGCGCGCGATCTTGCCATTGGCAATGCCGATGTTGCGGGTGGCGTCGAGCCCGGACTCCGGATCCATGGCGCGGCCACCTTCGATCACGATGTCGTACTTCTGAGCGAAGGCGGAAGACGCGCACAAGAGCGACAGGAGCAGAATTGATTTGCGCATGGGCGAAGATCTTACCGCATATGGACCTGTGTCCCCCCACCGCGTCGAGCAGCGGCGTCGTCGGCCATATTGGCGCCCGACGGGTGAAAGTGAAGAGCCTGACCGATCTCGATACAGGCACTGCTGCCACCGATAACTGGGCGCCGGCTCACTAGAGCGGCCGTCAGCTTATCGCACTGACGGTCGGGCTGTGGCACCATAGGAACTGCAGGCCTGCGGAGCTATCCCGCGCCCGCAACGCACAGACAGTGGGAGCACGCACGATGAGTACAGTCGCCCCCGAGGATGGCGGCACGCGCCGCGCGCTCAAGCATCTCAATTCGATACTCACGGCAAATGAGACGCTCGAAGCTTGGGCGATCCAACGGCGCGCATATGCGCTGACGCACCGTCGCCGAGTCGTGGCGGCGACCAGCGGGCGATTCCTCGCACTCGAGAGCGGATTATTCGGCGGCTTCACTTTGAACGACATCCGCTGGCAGGATCTCAAGAACGTCAAGATCGATGTTGGCATTGTCGCGGCGACCCTGACGCTCGCGGCGTTCGCGAGTCCCGACCTGGCCTCGGCGTCGGCGCAGACGAGCACCTTCGTTTACGAGGGGCTCCGCAAGGATCAGGCTGAAGCGCTCTACCGCATTGCGCAGGGCCATGACCAGGCCTGGCGCGAGAAGCGCCGGGTCCGGGACCTTGAGGAGATGCGGGCACGCGCAGGCGGGATCCAGGTAGGCGACCTCGCCGGGGCTGCTCCCGGCAGCGCCGCTGGTGATGTAACCCAACGGTTGCAACATGCCAAGTCAATGCTCGACGCCGGTCTAATCTCGGATAGCGAGTACGAGACCCTGAAGGCGAAGATCATCAGCCAGGTTTGAGGCCGGTTGTTTGTGCGGATCAGTACGTTATCGGAGTACCAAACCGCTGGCGCTCCTCCTACAGAGACTCATACGATGGAGGCGACACAGCGTCCGGTCTTGGCGGAATCCGCATCGCCGCGGTCCCCTGCAGGCAACGTGACCACTCAATCGATCAATTGAGGACGCGGCGCGTCGTCGAACAATGGACTCTATTAGGTCCCCGACCTTGGTGAATTATCGATGACGATCTTGGGGAGCGCAAATC
>JBEKOZ010000714.1:0-3072 GCA_049521275.1 Bryobacteraceae bacterium
CTCGCCAAAATCGGCGCGTCGGATGACCCTCCGCCGACCCTCTACAGCGGAAATTTCGGAAATCGCGTTTAAACGCGTTCCAGGGGCCAGGAAACGGAAATCGCGAAAAGACACCCGGAATCACGCTAGGGGTGATAACGCCGCGTCGCGGCCAGAATAGCACGGTAACGTTATCTCCGCGACAAGCCACTAGTGGCCTGTAGCACGTCCTGGGCGTCTTGTGGCCGAGTACCGCTCCTTGCGGATCGTCAACGATGGGCATGAAAATCTCGGGGCTGAGTGGATGGGGCGAAAAATTGGGGACAGCCCGCTCTGTCCACGCGGCGTCGAAGAGGAGCGCGTTTTCGCCGAGCACTGACGGCGCCTTGGGACAGAGTAGGCAGTCCCCAATTTTTCGCAGGTTCTGGTGTTTTCGAGGGCGCGTGCGCCACAACGGGCGGGTTACTGGGCCTTGGCTTTCGTCAGGATGAGAATATGCTGGCGGGGCAGGGTTTCGAGCACCTGGTCGAGATGGAAACCTTCCGCTTCCACTTCGAGCTTGACCTCCGCGACGCTCATTTTATGTTCGGGACGGATGGGGATGGAGGGGTCCTCTTTCCGGTATTCGAGCAGCACTAACCGGCCGTCCGGTTTGAGCGCCTCGCGCATTTTGCGCAACATTCTTTGGGGCTGGGAGAATTCGTGATAGACGTCGACCAGGAGGATCAGGTCGAGCGCGGCGGCAGGAAGCTTGGGATCGGCCTCGCCGCCGAGCACGGTCTGGATGTTAGTGAGTTTGGCCTCGGCTGCGTTCGAGCGCAGGCGGCGCAGCATCTCCGGCTGAACGTCTTCGGCATAGACCTTGCCGGACGGGCCGACGCGCTTGGCCATCTTCAAGGTCATGTAGCCGGTGCCCGCGCCGACGTCGGCGACCACCATGCCCGGCTTGAACCCGATGGCGTCGAGCGCGCCTTCGGGATTTTCCTCCGCTTCGCGTTCACCGCGGTCGAGCCAATCGGCGCCGCCGACGCCCATGACCGGGGCAATCTTGCGGCCGCTGAGAGGGTGCTCGGACTGAAACGCATGCGCGCGAGGAATGAGCAAGAAAAGAGAAATGAAGAAAGATACGCGGATTTGCCTTTGGAGCGAATACCAGATAGATTGTGGTGTGGCCATTATGTTAAGACGATTTCCGGTGGCGCTGACAATATCCTTACTATTGACCGGCTGCCGCAGCACGGCGCCGAGTCGCGCGGAATTTCAGATGGGCGACAAAGTCGCGGCCGGCCCGCTTACCTACAATGTCGTCGAAAAAGTCTGGCGAAGTCAATTAGGAGAGGGGTTCGTGACGCGCTCGCCGCAGAACCGGTTCCTGGTGATCACGCTTTCGGCCACCAATGGCGGCGGACGCGACGTGTCCGTGCCGCTGCTCCAGCTGGAAGGTCCGGATGGAAAGATCTACCAGGAGATCGAAAACGGCGAAGGGGTGGAGAACTGGCTCGGGATTTTGCGGACGGTCGAGCCGGCGCAGACGCAGCAGGGCCGCATTGTTTTCGACGTACCTTTGAGTTCCTATCGCCTGCGGCTATCCGACGGCGATTCCGTATCGGGACATTATGCCTATGTGCAGATTCCTCTGCAAATCGACGCCGATCCTCCGGTGGACACGCCGCTGCCGGGTAAGTAGTCGCGCGGTGAAATGGCTGAGTCTAGCGCTGCTGGGAGGCGCCTGCGCCCTGGCGGCCACCGAGAAACTCGAAATCGAGAAATTCGCGCTGCGCCAGTTTGAGGACGGTCCGGCGCTGCCCGCGAGCCACGAATTCCTGCCCGGTGAAACGATTTTCTGGAGCTTCCGCATGCGCGGATACAAGGTCAAGAAGACGGAAACGGAGACGGGCGATCCGGAGAGCCGCATGAAGCTCACCTGGACCCTGCGCGCCACCGATCCGAAGGGTGTGCTGATCGAGAAGGAGCGTTCGGGGCGCGTGGAGGCGCGCCTTTTCGATCAGGACAAGGATTGGACGCCGCGCGCGGCCGACAGTTTCGTGGTGCCACCGCTCGCCCCGAACGGCGTCTATCACGCGACCGTAACGGTGAAGGACGAGAGCGGCGAAGCCACCTCGCAGCTGGAATTCAAAGTGCGCGGCGATACGGTAGAGCCCAGCGATACGCTGGTGGGCCGCAGCCTCCGCTTCCTGCGCAATGAAAACGATCCGGCGCCGCTGAGGAATCCAAGCTATCAACCGGGGGACACGCTGTGGGTCCGCTTCGATATTACCGGCTACAAATTCGCGGAGAAGAACAAGTACGACGTCGAGTACGGGCTGGCGATCCTGCGCGCCAACGGCGAGACGATGTTCACGCAACCGGTGGCCGCGAAGGAGACCAACGAGTCGTTCTATCCGCAACATTTTGTCCCGGGGCTGCTGAGCCTGGGCCTGAATAAAGATTTGCCCAAAGGGTCCTACACCATGGTGATCACGATGCGCGACAAGATCGGCAATCAGACCTGGGAGGCGCGAGAGAAGTTTGAGGTGCAGTGACCTTCGGTGTTGATGAGCATCACCCGTTGTCCCTGAAATTCTGTGCGCAACGCGAGAAGACCGGCGAGTCCCGCCGCGCCCGATTCGCCGGAGTCGATCCCGGCGCCGCGGAGCAGGTCCATCGCCTGGAGGGCGAGACGGTCCTCGATCGCGAGGAAGGCATCGACCCCGCGGCGGATGGTGGGCCACGCGGTCAGCGATACTTCGCAGCAATTGAGACCGGCCATGATCGAGTCCTGCGCGCCTTTGGAAACGCTAGGCTCGCCGGCGGGCGACGAGATGGATTCGAGCAGGCCGTCGGCGGATTCGGGCTCGACCGCGATGATTCGCGGGCTGGATTTTCTGCTGCGAAAGTGGTCCACCGCGGCGCACAGGAGTCCGCCGACGCCGGCCTGAATGAAGACAACATCGGGCGGCTGGTCACATTGTTCCTCGAATTCGAGGAAGAGGGTTTGATAGCCCTCGACCACCCACTTGGGAATCTCCAGGTAGCCTTCATAGCCGGTGTCGGAGATGACTTGCCATCCGTGCGCGCGGCTTCGGGCGTCGC
>JBEKOZ010000715.1:0-3067 GCA_049521275.1 Bryobacteraceae bacterium
GCCTTCCGCGACCGTTTTTCCGCCCTCGGGAACCACCCGCACCCGGCATTCGAAGCGCATGCCATTGCCTTCTTCGTCGTCATAAACCACCGGATTCGCCGTCGAATGATAATCCGGATCGCAATGCGCCGGAGCCTTGCCGATCAATCGAAGATCGTCCCCCGAAACCGACGGCCGCGAGCGCACCAGGCTATCGATCGACGCAGTAAAGCTGATCTGCCCCGCCTTGTCCGCGCCCAGCCTCACGACGATCACCCGATCCACGGCCCCGCAGAAAACCTCGCGCGTAAACTTCGCTCCGCCAGCTTGAAACGCGACCCCCGCGATCGCCGTATCGAGATCCAGCTCCCGCCGGTAATCCGTAGCGCTTCCCGGCACATCAAATTTGAGAATCAAATTGCCGAGCGGCAGGTACGACTGATTGTACGGCCCCTGCATCTTCTTGCACTGCGCATCCGCCTCGTGATACTTTTCTTCCTCGATCACCAGCCGGCGAATCTCGGGAAGAACCTTCTTCGCATCGCGATTATTCCACGGCTTCGGCGACCCCGACCACAGCGTATCCTCGTTCAACGCGAGCCGCTCCGTCTCGACGCCTCCGAACACCATCGCCCCCAGCCGTCCGTTGCCCACCGGCAGCGCGTCCGTCCACACCGCCGCCGGCTGCCGGTACCACAGTCTTAAATCGTTGGAGTTGTTTTCAGCCAGCGCGAGCGCGCCGGATACTGCGGCGATGAATTCCCGCCGGGTTACGTGGGCCACTGCCAGTTTACCGAAGCGACACAAACCGCGTGAACGACGGATTGGGCGCGACGTCGGCAACCTCGGGCGCACGATTGCGCTTGCGCACATTCGTGACAATCCAGCGGACGCCCTCGTACCCGCGCCAGTACATGTTGTTGCGCACGATGTCGTTGCGCATGCTCAGGATCTCCCGGCGCACGAAGCGTTGCCCCATCCTGCCATGCACCGGCAGTGAGTCGACCTCTTCGGTATCGGTCGAAAGCCGCGGCGTGTCCGAATCGCGAAACCGCATCACCGCGAGCCTTTTGTCCGTCGTCATCAGGTCGCCCGTGCCGTTGCGCGTCACCGCCGGCAGGCTGCTGCGCTCCGCCCAGTCGAGCACGTCGACATACGACGTAAACGCCAGATCGTTGGCGATCTTGTCGCGCTCCTGATCGACATTTTCTTCGATCCGGTGGGTCATCGCCGACCCGTGATGCATATACGCGAAATCGATGTCCCGCGTCGCCGCCCCTACCCAGACTTCCTGTCCATCCCACATCTGGTCCTGCTTCCAGATGCGGATGTGGTGGCGCTTCGACATGTCGTTCAGGTCCTTCTGCCATGACATATCCGCCTCCCGGTCGTTCAGCCGCAGCCGCGCCATGGGGAAGGAATTGCTCGATCGCCCCTCCACAAACGCCCGCACTCCCGACAGGCGGGAATGCATATTGCACGGCGCCGCTTCCGACCATCCCGCCGCGCGGAACGCCTCCGCGATCTGCTCCCGCGACCCGACGAACATCAAGTTGATCAGATCCGACGGCCGGTGGTTTGAAGGATCGGTCGTCCGGTCCGGCAGAGTCGTAAAAATTCCGTCCAGCGAATCGCGCTCCGTCTCGGACAGCCGCCGCGGTGCGTCTTCCGGTTCCTGCTGCGCCCGCGCCGGCAGCGCTTCGGTCAACGTCAGCGACAGCTCGACGCCGGGCTTGAAATAAATCTCCGGTTCGGGAACCTGCACGACCAGCGTCTTGATGGCCCACACCGCCAGTTCCGCGTGAATGTCCAGCATCAGCGCCATGCGGATATATCCACTGAAGCGGTACGCCACGCTGGAGGTCATGCGCATGCCGCTGATCTCGCCGTTCTTCTCCACGCGCTCCCGCCCGTTGTCGACCGCGACCACCTTCGCCATCAGCGGAAGGCTTTCATCGTCCGGCAGGATGATCTCGTTAAACTCGATCGACATCCCCGCCGTCTCGTGCAGGATGCCCCACCCGATGCGCCGCACCGATTTTACCGTGCCGGTAAGAATACTCCCGGCCGGCAGCAACAGTTCACCTCCGACGCGAACCGGTGCGATCAGTACGGCGCTGACGGGGGACCCTGCTTTGCTCGCGTACGAACCCACTGTGCTCGTCAACCGGATTTCGAGGCGTGTGCCTGCGGGCACTTCGCGAATCGTCAACAACCCAGCGGAGCAGAGCAAGTAAGCTAGCAAGCCCATGTAGCACATGATAGGCCATTTCGCATCAATCTGCCCTCAAAATTTCTTAATGGAGTTTTCTTAACGGGACGTCCAGCCGCCGTCGATAAGAATATCGGTTCCTGTAATAAATCCGGCCGCGTCGGAGCACAAATACAGCGCCAGCTTCCCGATCTCCTCCGCGTCGCCCCACCGCCCCAGCGGCACGCTCGACAGGAACTGCCGGTTCAGCTCCGGATTGTTGATCAACCCCTGGTTCATTTCCGTCGCGAACGGACCCGGGCTGATCGCGACCACCGTGATGCCGTCCTCCGCCAGTTCCTGCGCCAGCGCCCGCGTCACTCCCAGCAGCGCGGCTTTGCTCGCCGAATAAGCGGAGCGTCCCGGCAGCGAAACATGGCTCATGATGGAGGTCAGGTTCAGGATGCGCCCGTAGCCCCGCCCCCGCATCATCGGGATGAACGACCGGCACACCAGGAACACCGAGGTCAGGTTGGTATCGAGCACCGTGTTCCATTCCTCGAGCGTATAATCGACCAGCGGCTTGCGGATATTCATCCCGGCGTTGTTGATCAGAATATCGACCCGCCCGAAGCGCTCCCGCACCGCTTGTTCGAGCGCGCGCACCTGCGTCTCGTCGGTCACGTCAGTCAGGAACACCGCCGCGTCCGCAATTCCAGCGGCAGTCTCGTCGAGCTTTTCCCGGTCGCGTCCCACCAGCGCCAGCTTCGCGCCCGCGGCCCCCAGCTCGATGGCCATCGCCCTGCCCAATCCGCGGCTGGCGCCCGTAACCACAGCAACCCTGCCGTCCAACGATTTTGTGCCCATCGCACCAGTGTAATGCGAAAAATTGGGGAC
>JBEKOZ010000716.1:0-3251 GCA_049521275.1 Bryobacteraceae bacterium
GACACGAGACCATCCCAGAAGTCCTCCCAGATGGCTCCGTGTTTCTTCAGGTCGATGAGAACACCAACCTTGCGCCCTTTCTCATCAGTGACAAACTGGATTCCGCTCATAATTTCATTTTCTCGCAGACGCTGGCGAAATGCGCCCTACGATGCTGAGTGCGGACCGCGAGCCTATTTTGCCGCGATGGTGTACTTCAAGTTCCGCTGCACCGAGCGATGCCCCTGCTCGATCGTGACTCTCACTTCGTAATCGCCTGGACCCGCAATCGGTTGAATCGCCATCGGCACCGCACCAGACGCATCCGGCAGCGGCAGCGCCGACTTCTGCGACGCATTGCGCGCGCATCGACGGCGCGTCGGCATTCTCATGCTCCGGATACACCACGAAATAGAGAAACGGCTGCATCCCCGCCGCCACCGTCGTCGTTACGAACGGCTGTGCCCGCTTCCCCGGAACTTCGAACGGATCGGAAAGATCGGGCGCCCGTTCCAGGTTGTGCACCCGCCGCACCAGCGCGATATCGCTCAGCCCCGGCCCAGGCTGCTCCCGATTGTCGATCTGCAAGACATTCGTGCTCGCCCGGTTGCCCTCCTGGTCCACCACAGCGGCCTCAATCGTGTAATGCCCGGGCCCCAGGTTCACGGCATGCTCGTAAATCATCGTCTCCGAACTCAGGCCCGCTAAATATTTGTCGAGCACACCGGAAGGCACGTCCTTGCTCACCCGCTCCACAATCTCGCCTTTGTCGTTTTTGACCACCGCCAGCAGATACGCGTGAATCTTGTGCCCTTTCGCGTTGGCATCGGCCGTCTTGGTCAGATTGGCGATCGGCACCTCGAAGGCGATCGAATACTGCGCGCCATCCTTTCCAGGCCGGAAGCGATACGCATTGGCCGCGAAGTCGAACGCATGCGGCCGAGGCTTGGCGTTCAGCGCTTCGAGCGCTCCCATGTCCCCCGGCGTCAGCGGACCTTCGCCGGTATCCGGCACCGCGTAAAACCCGCTGCGCGTCTGCACCCGCAGATCTTTTCCTGCCACCTTGACTTCGATTTTGTGGAACCGCCCGTCGTCACCGGACGACACCGGCCGGTAGGAGAGCTCGAAATGCGTATCCACATCCTCCATCACCTTGGTGAGCAGAGCGTCGGTATTGTTGGTGTTGGCGATGATGAATCCGCCGGTGCTTTCAGCGATTTCCCGCAGCGCCTCCTGCGTGTTGGCGTTCAATACGGCGGATCGGAGGTAGTCGGTCTGGTGCATGGATTCCATCAATTGGGCGGTCGGCGATGGCCCGGATGTA
Organism: Bryobacteraceae bacterium; assembly: GCA_049521275.1. Taxonomy (GTDB): domain Bacteria; phylum Acidobacteriota; class Terriglobia; order Bryobacterales; family Bryobacteraceae; genus Palsa-187. The sequence continues at coordinate 1,304 of JBEKOZ010000716.1, forward strand.
CTGCTTCCTCCCCCCTGCGCGGCATTAGGACGGCCGACGGTAGACTGCCCCTGGCTAAGGCCGGCAGTCGCTTGCAGCAACGCAACGGAGGCGCTGGAGGGTGTAGAAGCGGGAGATCCCGGGATCGCCTGGGAACCACCTTGCGCGGTAGTAATTCCTTGCGCGCACCCAGTTTGGTCCTGGCAAACGCTGAGGCCGTAGACATCCAGGCTGTAAAACGTAACGCCGCCCTGGTTCGCCGTCTTGATCAGCGAGTTCCAGTATTCCATCTGATCCGGCGGCCTCGTTAGTCCGGTGCTCATCAGCAGCACCGTCTTCTGAAACGGAAGTTGGCCGAGTTGCTTCACCATGCGGAGCAGGGCATCGATTTCGCGCAATCCGGCGTTGACCGCAATCCCCATGTCCCCGCGCGCACCCAGCGGATCCTGCGCGTTGGAACCATCGGGCGCTGTGGGCACGCCCGGAGGGGGAGGACCGTTTATGGCAACAGATGTAGGCCCGGCCGCGACCACCCCAACAGGAGGCGCGATGGGGACTATGGTCGTCGTGTTGGTGAGCGCGCTCGTCGGAAGGCCGAACGTCGTCATGCTCAATCCGTTCAGCACTGCCGCACTGCTTTGGGAGAGTGATGGAAGCTGGTTCACTGAGGCCAGATTAATGGCATTCACCAGACGTTCGCGATTATTCGAAAAGGGAAAAACAGGTCTGAGGCCGCTCGCATCCAAGCTGAACACGCCAATGAAGGTGTTCGGCCGAACTTCCTTGTCTAGAAATTTTCGCGCGGCGTCAAAGGCGAACTTCCGGGTCTCCGGATTCAGATCGTTCAGAATAAGGCAAACTACATTGACCGTCCGCAGCGGATTGGAGACAGAGCGCTTGATGGTGGTTGGCGCTACCGGGGTGACCTCAGCCGGCGCCGCCGCGGCCTGCGCCATCTCCTTCTGAATCTCGGCGCGCACCTCCTTACCGGGAACTAAGCGGAAGGACTTTATGTCCTGCCGGACGCCGTCCTCAAATACCGACACTTGCGACGGATCGACTTTGGTGACCAGTTTCCCATGCGCGTCGCGAACGAGAACTTCAAGCAGCACCTCGTGAGACTGGCTCTGAAACGTGGCGCTCGACTCACTGGACGGCGGCTGCGTGGCAGGCTGCTGGGCGATGCCCGTTCCGATCAGCAACGTGGCGGATACGAGAGAAATTACACGCATCATAGTTGGGGCCGACTTCAGTATATTCCGGTTTATGCTTTGGAAGGGGGGAAACGGAATGGCCATTCAGAGAATCACGCCCTTTCTCTGGTTCGATCACCAGGCGGAAGAGGCAGTCGCGTTTTACTGTTCGATCTTCAGAAATTCACAGGTCGATACCGTGGTTCGCTACGGCGAAGCAGGACCCGGGCCCAAAGGCGGCGTGATGACCATCGCATTTGAACTCGACGGACAAAAGTTCGTGGCGCTGAATGGAGGACCGCATTTCAAATTCACAGAGGCAATCTCCTTTGTCGTGAACTGCGAAACGCAGCAGGAAGTGGACGAGTATTGGGACAAACTTTCCGCGGAGGGAAAAGAAATCCAGTGCGGCTGGCTGAAGGATAAATATGGATTGTCGTGGCAAATCGTCCCCACGGCCTTGATCGAGATGTTGCGCGACAAAGATCCGGAACGGTCGCAAAGGGTCACAAAGGCAATGCTTCAAATGAAAAAACTTGACTTGGCCCGCTTAGAGGAAGCGTATCATTAGCGCTGAGTCCCCGCGATGTTCGAAAATTCGGATTCTCCCGCATCGTTGATCGCCCGTTCGGCGATCTCATCCCGCCGCTCGAAGGGTTCGAGCAATTGGGCAGTCAGACCCGGAGCCATGGGCGCGTCAATTCCGTATTTGGATGGCCACTGCTTCTTCGGCATGTACCAGGTGCCGAACAACTTATCCATGATAGGCAGCATCG
>JBEKOZ010000717.1:0-3061 GCA_049521275.1 Bryobacteraceae bacterium
TTCGCGGCGATTTTTCTTCACCTCGGGCTACGGGATGTTCGTCCGGGCTCCGCGCCAATGCGCGTTCGACCTCGATCACGGCGTGATCCACACTTCGCCGATCTTCGAACTCACCTTCTATTTCGGCCCCACGCCGAAGGAGATTTTCGAACGGCATCAACTGGTAACCGGCAACACCGTGATCGATACCCCTTTGCCCGATACGCCGATCGATTCCTGGGACGCGCTCTCACAACTGGTCCGCACGCTGAACCAGTGGAGCCTGTCGGCAATGCTTTATCCCAGATGGAATGCGTCGACGAGCGTCCGGAAAGGGGAAATCGCGAAACGCCTGAGCGATCTTTTCGCCATACTACCGATCATCTACGAGACATCTTCCTCCAGGCAATCTTCCCCTACACAATGGACGCCGTATTGGGACACATACTTTCGCGAAGCTTACGATCGCGGATATCCGCTGATCCGTCCGTTTCCTTTCGAGTTTTCTCGCGACAAAGCTCTCGACCCGCAGCCTGATGCATTCATGCTCGGCGACGAAGTCCTGCTTGCGCCGGTTGTCGCTCCAGGAGACCGCCGCAGGCTGCAACTGCCTCGCGGCATGTGGACCGATCTGCGCACCAACGTCGAATACAAGGGGAATCAGGCGATCGAAGTCGATGCGCCCGCGGGACAAGTGCCGGCGTTCGCGCGCAACGGCGCGCTTTTTCCACTGGCCGCGAAGAAGGCGATGGAGCTGCACTACTTCCCTTCCCTGGGAGGTGAGTTTTTTCTCTGGGAGTCCGCGCTGCGGGAAAACTCGCAGTTTCACGCCGCGCCGGCGGGAGATTTTACGCGGATCGAAATTGAGTCGCGGGTCTCGCGGACCTACGAGTGGGTGATTCATCACGCCAAGCGGCCGTCGAGTGTCGAGGGCTATAGACCTGTTCGCCAACGGGCTTCTCTGAAGCCGGGAACGTGGTGGCATGATGGTCCGCGCAACGATCTGCATGTGATGGTGCACGCCGAAGCTGGGGCCGACAACATCTTGAATATTTCGTTCTAATATGTTCGATGAGATTCGTACCGTCATCCGCAAAATCCCGCGAGGCAAGGTCGCTACGTACGGCGCGGTGGCAAAAGCGGCCGGATTTCCCGGGGCTGCGCGGCAAGTGGCTTGGGCCTTGCGCGGAACCGGCGGCAGATTGCCGTGGCATCGCGTGCTGGGGGCCGGCGGGAAAATTCTGCTGCCGGGCAGCGCCGGCGCCGATCAGACACTGCGCCTGAAATCCGAGGGCGTGACATTCCGCGGCGGAAAAGTCCGCATGGAGCTTCACGAATTCGATATTATAGAAGGGTCCCTATGAAACAGTTCCTGACCATCCTGTTTGTGTGCGGCGCCCTGTGCGCGCAAACCAAGTCGACCACCGCCGCGAAGAAAACCGCTGCGCCTGCCCGAAATCTGCTGGATCCTTCGACGCTGAAGGCGACAGCGCCCGCGCTCTACAAAGTAAAATTCACGACCACGCAAGGCGACGTGCTGATCCAAGTGACGCGCGCCTGGGCGCCGCTTGGCGCGGATCGTTTTTACAATCTGGTGCGAGGAGGCTTTTTTACCGGCGCTCCGTTTTTCCGGGTAATCCCCGGTTTTATGGCGCAGTTCGGCATCAACCCGGACCCCAAAGTGACGGCCGCCTGGAACAGCCAAAATCTGATGGATGAGCCGGTGAAGCAATCCAACAAGCGCGGCTTCGTCACTTTCGCCAAGACGAGCATGCCCAACACGCGCGGGACCCAGTTGTTCATCAACACCGGGGACAATGCCCGTCTCGACGCCGACGGGTTCTCTCCATTCGGCGAAGTGATTGAAGGGATAGAAGTCGTCGACAAATTCTACTCCGGTTACGGCGGCAACCCCGATCAGGGCGCGATATCGCAGTTGGGCAAACCCTGGATCGATAAGAATATGCCGAAGGTCGACAGTATCAAGATCGCCGTGATCGTTCCTGCTGTGCCTCCGGCTCCTGCGGCGACAAAGTCGACGACAGGCAAGTCCACCACGGCGACCAAATCAACGACGACCACCAAGCAGTAAACCCGTTTTTGCGGTATAAAACAATTTAGAGGGTTTCTGTTCTGAGGATAAATGCGGAAATCCGTATCTGGCTCCTTTCGGATCACCACGATACGATCAGGGCCCGCGTTTTTCTTTTCCACAGAGATTCCCAGAGGGTAACTGCGGCAATCATGAGTCGAAATATTGATTGTTACGTAGTCATGAAGCCGCTAAGGTGATAAGGTCCTCATGACATCGACTGAACTAGCGTACGAAAAAGGCCTGCCCGCGAATCTCGACGCGGAGCGTTTCGTGCTCGGCTCGATCCTGCTGAACGACGCGGTTTACCTGGAAGTCGCGGGCGCGGTTGAGCCGGACGACTTCAGCCTCGAAAAGCATCGCCGCATCTTCGCCCGCATGAAGGACCTCTACGATCGCGGCGAGCGCCTCGATCGGGTGACGGTCGCCAACGAGCTGATGAAGCAGGGCCAGCTTGAATCGGTGGACGGGCTGGGATACCTGGTTTCGCTCGACGACGGGCTGCCGGAGATCGCGAATCTCGAAAGCTACATCCGCATCGTCAAGGACAAGGCGACGTTGCGCAAGCTGATCTTCGCCGCGCAGAAGGTGATCAACCGGTGCCTGCTGGCCGAGGAGGAGCCGGACGAAATTTTGTCGAGCGCCGAGGAGACGCTGCTCAAGCTGGGCGAGACGCGCTCCGGCGAGCGGCTGATTTCGCCGTCCGACGTGCTCAAGACGTTCCCCGGCGGCATCAACGCGTTTCTCGATCCGACGCAGCGCATCAAAGGCATCAGCACCGGCTTCACGAAATTCGACGAGATGACCGGAGGGCTGCACGGCGGCGAGCTGATCATCCTCGCGGCGCGCCCTTCGATGGGCAAGACCGCGCTTGCGCTCAACATCGCGCAGCACGTGGCGACGCATCCCAAGATGCGCAAGCCGGTGGCGGTCTTCTCGCTCGAAATGTCTTCGTCGAGCCTGCTGAACCGCTTGATCTGTACCGCGGCG
>JBEKOZ010000718.1:0-4135 GCA_049521275.1 Bryobacteraceae bacterium
GCGACGGCGATGCAGCAGGCGTCGATTCTGGGCCTGTACGATCCGGACCGGTCGAGCGTGGTGCTCGAAAGCGGCAAGGAATCCAGCTGGGCGAATTTCGCCGCGGCCGTGAAGGCGATTCCGTTGGGCGATGGCGCGGGGTTGCGGTTTTTGAGTGAGACGGTCACCTCACCCTCTCTTTCGTCGCTGCGCACCGATGCGTTGCGGAAATTTCCCAAGGCGAAGTGGATCGAGTACGAAGCGATTTCCCGCGACAACGAGCGCGCGGGATTGAACATGGCGGTCGGCCAGCCGGTGGAGCTTCTGCCGCGGTTCGATAAAGCCAAGGTGGTGATGGCGCTCGACTGCGATTTCCTGGGGCTGGATTCGCCGACGGTGGTGCCGACCAAGCAGTTTTCGAAGGGCCGCAAGTTTTCTTCCGAAGAAGACTTCGAAAAGGCCAACCGGCTGTACGCCGTGGAGTGCCAGTTCTCGCTGACCGGTGCGAACGCGGACCATCGTCTGCGCTTGCGCTCGGGTGAAGTGAAGCAGTTCGCGATGGATCTGGCGTCGGCGCTGGGCGCGGTGCCTGGCCTGAATGTCGTCCAAGGCGGCGACAAGCGGGCAAAATTCCTCGCCGCGGTGGTCAAGGATTTGAAGGCGGCGGGACCGGGTGCGCTGGTGGTCGCGGGCGGCAGGCAGCCTGCGATCGTCCACGCCATTGCCGCAGGGATCAATCAATCGCTGGGCAGCGCCGCGGTTTCCTATGTGAAGACCGACAAAGCCGGCTCGGGAGTGGAGGCTCTCAAGGAGCTGACCACCGAAATGGCGTCGGGGCAGGTTTCGACGCTGGTCATTTTAGGCGGCAATCCGGCGTTCACGGCGCCCGCCGATGTGCAATTTGCGGTTGCGGTTTCCAAGGTCGCGAATTCGATTCATCTGGGAATCGACGACGATGAAACGGCCGCCGCCGCGAAGTGGCATGTGCCCGAAGCACACTTTCTCGAAAGCTGGAGCGACGCGCAGACGTCTGAGGGCGTGGCGGCGATTCAGCAGCCTCTCATTTCGCCTCTGTACGATGGAAAAACGTCGGCCGAAATCGTCGCGCTGTTGATCGACGCGAAGGACAAGAAGGCCTACGACATCGTCAAGAATTACTGGCAGGCTCAGTCGCCGGGCAAGGACAAGGAAGCAGCCTGGCTGAAGGCGCTCAACGACGGTGTGGTCGCTTCGGCCAAGCCCGCGGAGCCCGCCAAGGTTTCACGAAAAAGCTTGCGGGAGCAGCCGCATCGGAGGCCAAAAATTCCGCGTCTGGAATCGAGGTCGGATTCTACCCCAGCTCCGCGGCCTGGGACGGACGCTTTGCCAATAACGGCTGGATGCAGGAAGCGCCGGACCCGATTACCAAGTTGACCTGGGGCAACGCGGCGATGATTTCACCCGCCACGGCGCGGGAGCAGAAGCTCGAAGACGGCGATGTGATCGCGATTTCGCGCGGCAGTTACAAGCTCGAAGCCGCGGTGATGGTTCAGCCGGGTCACGCGGATAATTGTGTTTCGATCTCTCTGGGGTATGGACGCGTGCGCTGCGGACGCGTGGGCAAGGACGTCGGCTTCAACGCGAACCTGATTCGCACTTCGGACGCTTACTGGTTCGGCGACGGCTTCTCCATCGCGGCGACCGACAAGAAGTTCCGGCACGCGACCACGCAGGAGCATTCCATCCCCGGCGATCACGACGTCAACGCGGAGCATTTGAACGAGCGTCCGATCTATCGGGAAACCTCGCTCGAAGAGTACAAGAAGGCGCCCAAGGTCATTGAGGAGATGTCGGAGGTTCCGGCGCTGCACTCGATTTATCCCGAGCTGGTCTACGACAAGGGCAACCAGTGGGGCATGTCGATCGATCTGACGTCGTGCACCGGCTGCAACGCCTGCGTCATCGCCTGCCAGGCGGAAAATAATATTCCGGTGGTCGGCAAGGATCAAGTCATGCGCGGCCGCGAGATGCACTGGATTCGCATGGACCGCTATTACGTGGGTCCGGACGACGATCCGCGGCTGGTGGAACAGCCGGTTCCCTGCATGCAGTGCGAGAACGCTCCCTGCGAAAACGTTTGTCCGGTGGCTGCGACCACGCACAGTCCCGAAGGGCTGAACGACATGGCGTACAACCGCTGCGTGGGCACCCGGTACTGTCTCAACAACTGCCCGTTCAAAGTGCGGCACTTCAACTTCCTCAACTTCCATAAGCACGCTGCCCCGGAGTTCGCGATGGTGCATAATCCGGACGTGACCGTGCGCATGCGCGGCGTGATGGAAAAGTGCACGTATTGCGTGCAGCGCATTCAGGAAACCAAAATCAAGGCGAAAATCGAAGGCCGGCGCCCGATTAAGGACGGCGAGATTGTCACCGCCTGCCAGCAGACCTGTCCGGCGGACGCGATCGTGTTCGGCAATATCAACGATCCCGAATCGCGCGTCTCGAAACTCAAGAAGCAGGAGCGCAACTACGCCATGCTCGCGGAGCTCGACATCAAGCCGCGCACCACTTACTTAGCAAAGCTGCGGAATCCCAACCCGGAGTTGAACCAAAATGGCTGATATCGCAATCCGGCAAGATCCGGCGCTGCTGGCGACGAACCCGCCGCTGGTCCACGCCGACGGCTACCACGACGTCACGGAGCAGATCAGCACGATCATCGAGGGCGACGTTTTTAAGACGCCCACCAAGTATTGGATCACGCTGAGCATCACCGGATCGATTGTCCTTCTGCTGGGCGCGATGCTGACGTACCTGGTCTCGACCGGCATCGGCGTGTGGGGCAACAATCGCCCGATCGGCTGGGCGTGGGACATCACCAACTTCGTGTTCTGGATCGGTATCGGCCACGCCGGAACGCTGATTTCGGCGATTCTGTTTCTGTTCCGCCAGAAGTGGCGCACCTCAATCAACCGTTCGGCTGAGGCGATGACGCTGTTCGCAGTTGCCTGCGCCGGTATCTTCCCGCTGTTCCACACCGGCCGCCCGTGGCGCGCCTACTGGCTGTTCCCGGTCCCGAATACGGACCTGAACATGTGGCAGAACTTCCGCAGCCCGCTGATCTGGGACGTGTTCGCGGTCTCGACTTACGGAACCGTTTCGGCGCTGTTCTGGTTCACCGGCCTGGTTCCCGATCTGGCGACCATCCGCGACCGCGCCACCACGAAAATCAAGCAATGGGTTTTCGGATTCCTTAGCCTCGGATGGCGCGGATCAGCGCGTCACTGGAGTCATTATGAAGTCGCGTACCTGATTCTGGCGGGCATTTCGACGCCCCTGGTGCTCAGCGTCCACTCCATCGTCAGCTTCGACTTCGCAACCTCCGTGGTTCCGGGCTGGCACACCACCATCTTCCCGCCGTACTTCGTCGCGGGCGCGATTTTCTCCGGCTTCGCCTGCGTCATGACCTTGCTGTTGATCGCGCGCTGGGCCCTGAATCTTCAGAACCTCATCACCATGAAGCATCTGGAGAACATGAACAAGATCATCCTGGTGACGGGATCGATTGTCGGCTACGCCTATTGCACCGAGTTTTTCATCGCCTGGTATTCGGGCGATGTTTATGAGCGGTTTGCTTTTGTGAATCGCGCGTTTGGCCCGTACGCCTGGGCCGCCTGGACCATGTATTCGTGCAACGTTTTCATCCCGCAGCTTTATTGGTTCAAGAAAATGCGGACGTCGATTCCCGTCATGTTCGTGATCTCGATCACCACCAACATCGGTATGTGGTTCGAGCGCTTCGTGATCATCGTGACCAGCCTGCACCGCGACTTTTTACCCAGCTCGTGGGGTTATTTTAAGCCGACCTGGGTGGATATGTGCACCTTTACCGGCACGATCGGACTGTTTTTGACGCTCTTTTTGCTGTTTGCGCGCTTCCTGCCGATGATCGCGATGTCGGAAGTGAAGGGCGTTCTGGCCGTCGAAAAGCATACGTTCGCCAAAGAAACGGTAGGTCATCACTAAATGCCACAAATGCCACCAATCGACATCGAGGAGCTCAAAACTAAACTGGGCTTCGGCGCGGACAAGATCTACGCGGTGATGGGCGAATTCTCCGATCCGGAAGACCTGGTGCGCGCCGGCCGCAAAATTCACCAAATGGGCTACACCA
>JBEKOZ010000719.1:0-4223 GCA_049521275.1 Bryobacteraceae bacterium
TTCCTGTGGCAGTTCCCGCACTTCTACGCCATCGCCTGGATGTATCGCGCCGATTACGCCAAAGCCGGCATCCGCATGTTGCCCGTCGTCGAACCGGACGGCGAATCCACCTCGCGCAGCATGCTCTATTTCTCGCTCGCTCTTCTGCCGATCAGCATGCTCCCGAAATTTTTCGCCATGGCGGGAAATTTTTATCTCGCCGGAGCCCTGGTGCTCGGCCTCATTTACGTTTATGCCAGCCTGCGCTCGGTGTTCGATTGCACCGTCCTGCGCGCCCGCCAGGTGCTGTTCGCCAGCGTCCTCTATCTACCGTTTTTATATGGCCTCCTCCTGCTGGATCGCACTCGGTCTTAGCGTTCTCCTTCTAGCCGGCTGCACCGCCAGCGCCGGATTACCGTCCTATGGCGTCGTTCCCGATTTCGAGCTCATCGACCAATCCAACCGGCAATTCTTGAGCGCCTCGACGCTCCGCGGCAAAGTCTGGATCGCCGATTTTATCTTCACCAACTGCGCCGGACCCTGCCCGAGAATGAGCGCGCAAATGCGCCAGGTCGACAACGCTCTTCATGACGTGAAGTTCGTCTCCTTCACCGTCGACCCCGCTCGCGACACCCCGGAAGTACTCGCCAAATACGCCGAGCGCTACCAAGCCGAGCCCGGCATCTGGTATTTCCTGACCGGCCCGCAGCCGGCGCTTCACAACCTGGCCCGCCACGTCTTCCTGCTCGGCGACGTCAACGGCGATTTGCAGCACTCCACGCGCTTCGTGCTCGTCGACAAACAATCGCGCATCCGCGGCTATTATCTGACCGCGGACGAGGACGCGATCCCGCGCCTGATCGCCGACGCCAAACAGGTTTTGAAGGAGCGTTTCTGACCGTTCACGATCTGCCCACCCTAAACGCCTTTCTGAACGGCACTGCGGCCATCCTGTTAGCCATCGGCTACGCCCTCATCCGCAACGGCAAACGCGACGCACACCACAAGGTGATGATCGCCGCCTTCTGCACCTCGATCCTTTTTCTGATCTCCTACCTCACCTATCACTTTCAAATCGGATCGAAGCATTACGCCGGCCCCGTCCCCAAGGTGTACTTCACCATCCTGATCTCCCACACTCTGCTGGCCGTCACCGTGCCGGTGCTGGCCATTCTGACCCTGCGCCGCGCGTTAAAGGGCGAATTCGCCCGTCACCGCAAGCTCGCCAAATGGACCTGGCCCATCTGGATGTACGTCAGCGTAACCGGCGTCATCGTGTACCTGATGCTCTATCAGTTCTAAGTCCCGCTAGGGAACCGTCGCCAAAGTGGTCACGGTGTTGTCTCTCGCAATTTTCCGGACACGCGGGCGCCAACCTTCCGTTGCCGGGCCATTTGCGTTGGTGTATTCGAGGACATAAATGTCTTCGCCGCTCACCGCAACGCCCGTAGGAGACCACGGGCGCTCCGACTTCAAAATGGATGTGACCTGGCCGTCGGGAGTGATCTTCAGAACCCGATGGCAGCTGGTAGCCGCGACGTATACATTGCCGCGGGAATCCACACCCAGGCCGCGGAGCAGCGGAGAGGAAGCATTCGCCGGGTTGTGATCGGCGGGATCGCTGTCGCAATCCTTCACTTCAACCGGGTGTATGATTTTCGCGATGGACCCATCCACGTTCAGTTTCACGATCCCGTTCCATGTCGCTGCGTAGATGGATCCGTCCGCACCGGCCGCCAATCCGGTGATGCCGTCCTTCAACTCCGCCAGCTTGTTTTTGAGCGCGGGCGCGAAAAGCTCCTGCCGGCCCCGGGCGGACAGCCGCGCGACCGTATTTGCTCCAGCGGGAAAAGAGTCCTCCCGTGACCCGTTGCTTCCGTAGTACAGATCGCCATCGAGGCCTACTACCAGCGGCGCGCCGCCGCTGGTAAAGATCAGGCCGGGTATGTCGCCATCTGGGGTGATTCTTTCAAACAGTCTTGGCGTCACCTTTGAGAAGGCGCCTCCGGCGTCCAACGCCAGCCAATGGCCGCCGGTCGCTTCGTGGATGTTGATCAGCTTCCCAGAGGGTTCAATCCGCATGACGCCGTGGCTCGTGTAGATGAAGTAGACCCGGCCTTGCGCGTCAACGACAATGCCGGTGCCTGGGTGAGCGAAACAGAAACACTGAGCAACGAAAACCAGGACGAGACGCGCCGATCGTAAAGCCGGCATTTTCACCTCCCACATAACTGTAACTCCAGTCCTCCCAAAAAACGTCTACAATTTATTAGGAGCGTTCCATGCGAATTATCCTCTTGTCCGCCCTCTTGACCGCGTCCCTTTTCGGGCAGCATCGCGGCGGATCTTCCGGGGGCCGAAGCATGCGACCCTACCATCCCGCCCGTTCCTACTATGGAGGCGGCGGCGTAGTGGCGTATCCCGTTGTCGGCGGCTATTACGTACCCGGTTATGCCTACGGCTATGCGGAGCAAGCGCCTGTTGTCCTGGTCAATCCCAACTTTCAAGCCGACGGCGGAACCCAGACCGTTATCGATTATTCGAACGTCCCCACCACCACGACGGAGCCCGACACCACCGAACTCAAGGACGACCAGCCCACGGTTTTCCTGATCGCGCTAACCGATCATACGGTCCTGGCCGCCATCGCCTATTGGGTGGACGGCGACACCCTGCACTGGGTCAGCCGCGACGCCAAAGTGAACCAGCTGTCTCTTTCGCTGGTAGACCGCCAGTTCTCGAAACAGCTCAACGACGAGCGCCACATAGAATTCAAACTCCCCGCCGCAAACTAACCCAGCGCCAAAAGCCGGCTGCCGTCCTCTTCCGAGCCGTGACCGCAGGGAGCGGTTTCTTTTTCACCCATTCCCGCCAAAATCCGCAACTCTATTTCCAATAGATCCGCAATCTTACGCACTCCACTCACCCCGGCCCTTCAGCGACCCCACTAACATACAGGCAAGAGTCTGGGGGTATCCCAATAGAACCCTGGATCGCGATCCGCAAAAGTCTTCGAAGCTCTAAGCGGAATCGTCCGATGAATTGGGGGAGGCCGTCGTACCTATCAGCGGGCCGTCCGATGAATTGGGGGAGGCCGTCGTACCTATCAGCGGGCTCTGCCGTGAGAGTGATGCCACGGATTCGGGTACCCATCCTGGCAGGTTGTTGTAAAAGATGACTCGCCGGGGTCACCGTAGCTGAAATGCTGCGGCTAGCGCGTTAGGAGGGGGGCGGCCTGTTGGGCGCAGGCTGCCCGAACTCTGAATTGGAAGGTTGAAGTGTGTAAATTTGCGAACTAATTGCTGGCGCGAGCGTAGTATACAGTCATGGACCGCCTATTCCAGGACCTCATCGTCTCCTTCCGTCGCCTGCGCTCGAGCCCCGGCTTCACCGTCGCAGCGATTCTGACTCTGGCTCTTGGCATCGGCGCCAACACCACCATTTTCTCGCTCGTCAACGCCGTCGTCTTCCGGCCCTTTGGCGTCGTCCACCAGAATGAGCTGGTGTTCTTCAACATGCATCTCGCCAAGGCCGAGTTTCCCTCGCTCTCCTACCTCGATTACAAGGATTACCGCGACCGCAATACTGTTCTGACCGGCCTCGCGACCTACCGCATCGTGCCCATGAACATGAGCCTCGGTGGCGGCGCGAACTCGCGACTGTGGGGTTATGAAGTCAGTGGAAATTACTTCCAACTGCTCGGCGTCAACGCCATCCGCGGGCGCGTCATCCAGCCCGAAGACGACGTGAAACGCGGCGGCCATCCCCTGGCCGTCATCACTTATAACTGCTGGCAGCGCCGTTTCGCCGGCGATCCCGCCATCGCCGGAAAAAAGGTGAAGATCAACGGCATGGACTACACGGTTCTCGGCGTGACCCCATCGGCTTTCACCGGCACTGAGCTGATCTTCACCCCCGAAATCTTCGTTCCCGTCGCGATGGCCGCGCAGCTCGAAGGATTCAATTGGCTCGACGAGCGCCGCGATTCCAATGGCTTCGTTTTGGGCCGTCTGAAGCCCGGCGTTTCCATGAAAAGCGCCGAAGGGGCCATCAACTCCATCGCCGCGCAGCTCGGCCGTGAGTATCCCGATTCCGACGCCGGCGTCTCCATCGTGCTCTCGCCCCCCGGCATGGCCGGCACTTTCCTGCGCGGAGCCATCACCGGATTCTCCGCCGTACTCATGGTCGTCGCCGGCATGGTCCTGCTGATCGCCTGCGTCAATCTTGCGAGCCTTCTGCTAGCC
>JBEKOZ010000720.1:0-3047 GCA_049521275.1 Bryobacteraceae bacterium
TGTTCCATGTCCCGGGGTCGTTGTTGGTAGCCATGATCGCTTCCTGGATGGAAATTCCGTCCGGGCCGGGATTGGCAACCAGCGCGGCCACCGAGGACGTGTCGCCATTAATCGCCACCGTGGCGTTCGAGACCGTGATCACGGTGCCGAGATTGAGATCGACGGCGGGAATGGTGAAGGGTGGAGGGGTATAGTTTTTCGCGCCGATGGCGCCGCAGCGGGCCGGCAGGGTGTCGGCTGCTCCCAGGATGGCCGAGCAGTAGACCGCGACCACAAGCGGAGTGCGCATCACTAGAGTTTCTCCTTGGTAATCAGACTGACCGTCGAAAGTAATTCGCGCCACGAATCAAAAGGGTGGAGTCGATCTGGTCTTAGTCACAACCACGCGGGAGAGGGCGCTTCCATTGCGAGCCATCTGGAGTGTGGCACGCCTTGAGTGCTATGTCAATCGATGCCGGGAGAGCACGGAGCCGCCTGAAGCCCGGCCCCACACGGTAAGCGGGAACAAAGACCAGCCGCGTGGCGTCTATAGGCCATGCTCGAAGCTCGCGCGCTCACCAAGCGCTTTACGACGACCACGGCGGTCGACGACGTCAGTTTTATCGTCAAGCCTTATGAAGTGTTGGGGTACCTAGGGCCGAACGGGTCGGGAAAAAGCACCACGGTCAATATGATTACCGGGCTCCTGGAGCCTACGCGCGGGCAGGTGCTGCTCGACGGGCGCAGCATCCAATCGCAACTGATCGAATACAAGCGGCGGCTGGGTTATGTTCCGGAGCAGGCGCATCTTTATCCTCATTTAACCGGTCGCGAGTATTTGCAACTGGTGGGGCGGCTGAGGGGGCTGGCGAAGAAATCGCTGGACCGGAAGATCGACGACCTGCTGCAATTGTTCGGGCTGGGCGCGGCGCGGCACTCGCCGATTGGATCGTATTCGAAAGGAATGCGGCAGAAAGTGCTGATCTCGGCGGCGCTGCTGCACAATCCAGACATTCTGGTATTCGATGAGCCGATGTCCGGCCTGGATGTGACCACGGGGCTGGTGTTTCGCGACCTGGTGAAGTCGCTGGCGCGCGAAGGGAAGATCATTTTATACAGCTCCCACGTGCTGGAGGTGGTGGAGAAAATCTGCACCAACGTAATGATTCTGCGCAGAGGCAGGGTCGCGGCGAACGATACGGTGGAGAGGCTGCGACAGCTGATGCATCTGCCGTCGCTCGAAGATATTTTTTCCGAACTGGTGCTGGAGCAGGACACGGAAACGACGGCGAATTCGATTGTGGACGTGATGAAGGGCGCATGAGGCAGTATAAAGCTCTCGTCCGGCATTTCTTCGGACGATTTTTCGACAACGAATTCGTGGCGAAGAACACCGACATGCAGGTGACGGTGGTGAAGATGCTGGCGCTGCTGTCGTCGCCGGGGATTCTTTTGCCCTGTTGGCGTTACACCACGTACATCGCGCTGGTGACGTCCAGCACGGACGTTCGCAATGCGATGCTGTGGTCGGACCGGACCTTTTATTTTTCGTTTTCGATGCTGATCATGGGCGCGGTCACGGTGCTCGAGTGGGACACGCTGTTTCCGGACCGGCGCGATTACGGCACACTGATGGTTTTGCCGATCCATTCGCGGACGATTTTCCTGGCCAAGGTGGGAGCGCTGGCGCTGTTTTTGCTGGCGTTCACGGCATCGGTGAACCTGGTGTCCGTGGTGATGTTTCCGGTGGTCTCCTATCGAGGATCGGTGGCGGGATTGTTGCGCACGATCGCCGCGCAGGGGATCTCGATACTGGCTTCGAGCGCGTTCGCTTTTCTGTTCTTAGTGGCGCTCGAAGGAGTGCTATTGAACGTGCTGAGCGTCCGGTGGTTTCGCCGGATGTCGGCGTATGTGCAGGGCGCGATGGTGTTCGTGCTCCTGTGGTTGTTCTGCCTGTTTCCGCACATCGCGGCCACTGTGGCGGAGCTGAAGGCGCAGAATTCATGGGTGCTCTACGCGTTTCCGCCGCTGTGGTTCCTGGGCTTGAACGAGATGATGATCGGGACGCGCGATGCTGTTTTATTAGCACTGGCGCATCGGGCGGAGATCGGGCTCAGCGTCGTGGCGCTGCTGGCCGGCGTGTCGTACACGGCCGCGTACCGTCGGCACGTGCGGCGCACGCTCGAAGCGACCGGAGGCGGAGAGGCGGTGCGCACGCCGTTTCTCACCATGGTGCACGAACGCGTCGGACGAGTCGCCGACCGCATCGCTCGGGATCCGGTGGAGCGCGCGGTACTGGCGTTCACTGGCAAGACCATGGCGAGAAGCGCGAAGCATCGCCTGGTTCTCGCGGCCTACGCCGGAGCGGGTTTCGCAGTGGCGGCGCAGGTGCTCTCCGCGGCGAGGAATCATGAGGAGTGGCTGTCGCTACCGCTGGTTTTGGGATTTTTTCTGTTGAGCGGCATGCGCTTCATCTTCACGATTCCTTCGGAGCTTCCCGCGAACTGGCAGTTCCGCGTGAGCGACACGGATCGGCAGCGCGCGGCTCTGAACGGGACGCGAACGGCGTTGCGATGGTTCGGCGTGGCGCCCTTATTTCTGGCATTGTCGCCGGTTTATTTCGTGTTGTGGAAACCGGCGACGGCGCTGGCGCATTTATTGTTCAGCGTCACCATCTCCGCGCTGCTGGTCGAGATGCTGGTCATGGAATTCCGCAAGATTCCGTTCACCTGTTCGTATCCGCCGGGGAAAGCGAACGTGACACTGCTGTGGATCGCCTACTGGGCCGCGTTTTTGTTGTACGCGTTCTCCATGGCGAACCTGGAATCGTGGATGGTGAAGCGGCCGGTGCGGCTGATCCCGTTTTATTTGATCGTCGCGATTATTTTCGGCGGCTTCGAATGGTGGAGGCGGCGGGCGGACGCGGTTGGCGTGACGCTGATTTTCGACGACGCGGCGGATCCGGCGGTGCTCACGCTGGGACTGGGTGAGATTGCGTGGACGACGACGTCGACGACGCGGGAAGATCGTCCGGCCGCCGTTCGGCGACCATCTTCATCCCGTGTTTC
>JBEKOZ010000721.1:0-3045 GCA_049521275.1 Bryobacteraceae bacterium
CACCGTGGCAATCAATCCGACCACGGACAGGGCGTAAAGAATGGGCACCTGTCCCAGCAAAGTATGGTAATCGACGGAGGTGGTGATCCACATTAATCCGAGGCCGATCACGATCCAGATAATCTGCTTCCACCACGCGGTTTGCCACTTGGTGCCGTGGGTGGCGGAATAAATCTGCATCACGCCGAGCGCGGAGATGATCAGGCTGATGATGAGCAGAGGCCAGTCGAGGTCGCGAAAGCTGCGATAGCGGGGCAAAGTTGAACCTATTCTATCAGTGTGCGGCCGGCTGCGCGAACAAGGACAACTGGGTGGGAACCGGCTTAGCCACGCGGGCTTTCTTATCGAAATACGCTTTGATCACGTCGCGCACGATGGGCGCGGAGAAAGCGCCTTTTCCGCCGCCTTCCCATAACGCGACCACCACGATTTCCGGGTTCTCCCGCGGCGCGAAGCCCACGAACCAGCCGTTATCCTTCATCGCCAGCGCGAGCGCTTTATTCGCCTTGGCGAGATCGTTCGAGATGCGCTGCGCGGTGCCCGTCTTGCCGCAGATTTCGAGTCCGGGGATCGCCGCCGATGCGCCGGTGCCGCCTTCATTCACCACGCCGCACATGCCGGAAACGATGGTGGCGACGTTTTCCGGATGAAAATCCGCACGGCGCGGCGGATCGATGTGCGCGTTCTTCACCAGATGTGGCTTAAACCAGACGCCGCCCGAAACCAGGCCTCCCAGCACGGAAGCGAGCTGGATCGGCGTCACCGTGACGGCGCCCTGGCCGATGGCGACGGAGATCGTTTCGCCCGCGTACCACTTCTCTCGCTGGACGCGCAGCTTCCATTTGGGCGAGGGCATGAGACCCTCCTTCTCATTCGGCAGATCGATTCCCGTTTTCTTTCCGATGCCGGCGAGCTGCGCGTATTCCGCGATCCGGTCGATGCCCATGCGGTTCCCGACGGTGAAGAAGAACACGTCGCAGGAGTGAACAATGGCGCGATGCAGATCGACAACGCCGTGCACCTCGTCGCATTTGAAGTAGTGGTCGTAAAACTTCGCTCCGCCGGCGCAGGCCACGCTGGTGGACGGCTCCAGCATCCCGGTCTCGAGGCCCGCGATGGTAACGATGGGCTTAAATGTCGAGCCAGGCGCAAATTGTGCCTGGATCGCGCGATTCATCAGAGGGTTGTCGGGATTGTCGGTCAGCTCCTTCCAATCGCTCTTGCTGATCCGGCGGGTAAACAGATTCGGGTCGAAGGCCGGCCTGCTGACCATGGCGAGCACCTCGCCGTTTCTGGGATCGATCGCTACGACCGCGCCGCGGCGGCCCTCCATCGTCAATTCCGCCACCGCCTGCAAGTCCAGATCGAGGGTCAACTGAAGATTATTGCCGGGCGTCGCCTCCTGGCTCTTCATCTTGGTGCGCTCCCGGCCGAGGCTGTCGACTTCCACCTGCCGCTGTCCGTCGACGCCCATCAGTTGATCGTTATATTGACGCTCCAGACCTTCCTTGCCGACTTTGTCGCCTTGCGAATACTTGGCGAATTCCGTGGTATTGAGCTCCTGATCGGACACTTCGCCGACGTATCCGATGACGTGCGCGGCGAGACCGTCTTGCGGATAGAGGCGGCTTTGGCTCGATACCAGCTCCATCTCGGGGAAGGTATCGCGGTCGCTGTGCGATTCGACGAAGGCAAGCTCGGAAGGGGTGAGCTCCTGCTTGATGAGCGCCGGAAAATATTTCTGAGGGTGGCTCCTGTCGGCGCGCGTGAGCGAAATGCGAATCTCTTCGGGAGTCATATTCAATCCGGCCGCGATGGCGGGGATATGCTCGGGCTTGAGGGTTTCGCGTGAGAGGAAAAGCACGAACGAAGAGTGGTTGTCGACGATGATGCGTCCGTCGCGGTCGAGGATTTTCCCGCGCGGGGCGAGCAGCGGGACGGTCTTGATACGGTTCCGGTCGGCCAGTTCGCTGTTGAACTCGCGGTCGCGAATCTGCAGCACCCAGAACCCGCCGATCAGAAGCAGAAAAACCACCACGCTCAAATACTGAAAGACGGCGATGCGGCCCAGCGCGAAACGAGTGTCGTCCTTGAACAGACGGCTGGGCGTCATGTCCTGCGAATGGCGGCGTTCGGGCTCAACAGGGCGCATAAAATTAACCCGTCAGCTTCAGTCTATCCAACAGCCGGTAGAGGAACACGGCGACGATCGCATTGAGCATCGCGATCACCAGCACTTGGGTGGCTTCGAACTCCAGCGCTTCGCCCAGCAGCGCCCGGGCCAGCACCCAATAGAGGAGCTGGTGAAAAAAGAAAAAGAAAAATCCCAGCACCAGCCGGAGCAGGGGATTGCCCACATCGACGCGCAGGCTGACGGAGGCGGCGAAGTAGCCGACCAGGGTCTTCACGATGCCGAACATTCCGAGTTCATGATGCGAAAGCGAGTCCTGCGCGAGTCCGATGGCCGCGCCGAACAACAGGCCCGCGATGGGCGACCGCCACATCAGCGAAAAATAGACCGTGACCAATAGAGGCAGCTCCAGGTACTGGAGATAAGGAACGAAACGGGAAACGTAGACGCGGAAAAGAATCGCAAGCAAAGAAATCCCCGCGATGACCGCGGCGTGGATCATCGAACCGCTGTCTTTGCGCACGGGCTCGCGATAATTCTCGGAAAATCCGGTCATTTTTCGGGCTTTACTTCGGGCTTGGCGGGAGCATTGTAATTCGGGGCGCCGTTGCCGCGCTCTCCGTAGACGTGCTTCTGCTGCTCGCCGAACTTGCGGTATTGATCGAGAGTACGGTCGGCGTCGGTTCTCACGGGGCCGGCCTGCAAAGGCTGGGGCATGCCTGCACCGCCGGCGGCCTCAGGTGGTGGAGGCGCCAGCAAATGGACCCCCTGATTGCTGAGCGGCGCATCGGGAACGGGAACGTGGACTCCTTCGACGATGATCAGCACTTCCTCCAGGCCGTTCCTGAAGCCGCTCAGCGAAATATAAATCTCCTTCTCGGCCTTCCCCTGGCGGACCGTGGTCACTTCTCCCA
>JBEKOZ010000722.1:0-3043 GCA_049521275.1 Bryobacteraceae bacterium
TGCACCATGTGGACGGAGAGCAGCTCCTCGTCCAACATCGCGAGCCTTGAACCGGCGGCGATCCATATGGCAAACAGTCCGCTAAGAAACGCCGCAGCCCGCCAGGAAGGGATCGAATGGCGGAGATGCATCCAGCCTCGCAAATACACCAACGCCGCGAGGATCAAGACAATCGGCATCGGCATCCTAGGGCTGCGATCTCGAAGCGTCTTGTGCCGGCGGCTGGCCGACCGGATGCAAGGTCTGTAGAAAGGCAACAAGAGCCGCCGTTTCGGCTGGACTCAGGCTGTTCCCGTAAGCGGGCATGTTGCCACGGCCTTGCAATACCTGACGAATCAGCTGGTCCGAGGTGAGCCGCGTGGCGACTGCGTCAAGCGCCGGACCGCGCTGGCCGCCTTTCTGTTCGAGCGCGTGGCAGTTGTGACATTGTTTACCCTGGAACACCAGCGCGCCCTGACGTTCGAGCGCAGTGCGGCCGGCCAGGAACTTTTCCGGAACGGGTTCGCCGCTCCACGCATTCATTACCGGACTCCAAGGACTGTATCCGGCAAGATGAGTAAAGGAGCGAAGCGCAATCGCGACGAGAAGAATCGTGAGCACGGCAATCGGACGGCGGCGCCAGCTCTTTTCTCCTTCGCCGAACAGAAAAGGGAGCAAGAGCAGACCGCCGATCACCAGCACCGGGCCGATGAGAATCACCGGCGTCTCCATGGAAGGCGGCAGCAGTGCCAGCAGTGCGTACAGCCACAAGAAAAAGTAATCGGGCTTTGGGACCGTCTGAATGATGGTCGGATCGGGTTGGCCCGTTGGACCGAACGGACCGAAGTAAGCCGCGCAAAGGGCGACCGTCGCAAGAACGATGGCGCCGAAAAATAAATCCTTCCAGACCGCGTACGGGACAAAGGGAACGCCATCCGTCGCCGTCAGCTCGTGGTATTGCTTTTCGTACGTCGCCTTCTTCACCAGACGACCCGGCATCGGCCACTCATTGATCCCCAGCTTCAGCACCATCAGGAGATGCAAGCTCACAAACGCGATCAGAGCTCCCGGAATCACAAACACGTGCATCGCGAAGAACCGGGAGAGCGTCGCGCCCGCGATAATCGGCCCTCCCAGCATCAATTTGACGATGGCGGGACCCGCCAGCGGGACGCGGCTTGCAATCGACGCCCCGATCCCCAACCCCCAATACGCGTCCTGATCGAAGCGCAGGACTTGCCCGGTGAACGCCATCCCGAGCGTCATCAGAAGAAGAAAAACCCCCACGATCCAGGTCAGTTCGCGCGGAAACTTGTAGGCGCCGAACAGAAAGACCTGCACCATATGGATCAGGACAATGGCAATCATGAAGTTCGAGCCCCAGCCATGCAGTGCGCGGATGAACCACCCTAAAGCCACGTCGTGATTCAATGCCTGCAAACTGTTCCAAGCCTCGGCGGCGGAGGGGACGTAGGTGAGTGCGAGCAAAACGCCTGTAACGATTTGCAGGATCAACACCACCAGGGCGGCGCTCCCGAACACGTACCACCAACTGGCCGTGCTCCGCGGGACTGGATGCTCCGCGATCTCGCGCACGGGCGCGGCAAGCTGCAAGCGGCGATCGAACCAATTGCCGATGCGCGAGATCAGGCGCAAGAGCACCTCTTACCGCCCGGGAGACCAGCCGTGCTGGCTCCGGGCGTGGGAAGCTCACCGGCCTGGATCAGGACGAGGCCGTTTTCTATCTTGTAGGGATATTCGAACAACCCCCGTAGCGGCGGCCCAGCGGCGCGAGTCCCATCGCGATAATAAGCGCCGCCGTGACACGGACAGAGGAACAGAGCGGATTGCGCAAACCAGCGGACGGGACAACCCAGGTGGGCGCAGTTGACCGCGAAAACCTGGAATTGTTTTCCATCCACGTTTCGCACCCAACATGCCGTATCCGCGGTTTTCCCGTCGGTGGGGGTCACATAGGGATTGCGGAAGGTCGCGAGCCTCGTCTCGCCCGCGGGAAACAGTCCGGCGGACCCCAGCGATACCCAGGAAAGATATCCCGGCGCGCGTTCGCGCGTGACCGCGGACAGGAGAAACCGAACCACCGGCACGGCGAGAACGGCGGCGACCAAGGTGTTGCACAGAATTCCTAATTTCATCAACAGGCCGCGCCGCGATAGCTGATTTTCAGTCATTTTGAAGTGCTCCCTTGCGATCGAAGCCAGGCGACCACGTCGGAGATTTCTCCTGCCGACATGGCCCGGCCCGGCACATCCCCTCGCCAGTCCGGCGCGCCCAGTTCCGGTCGACCCGCGATCGCGATGGTTCGCAGGTATTGATCGCTCACCAACGAAAGGTAGGTCCCGTTCGCGATGGCGCTGCCCCCTTTTCCGCCCTCACCTTTGGGGCCATGGCAAGAAGAACAGAACGTCGCGTAAACGCCGGCGCCACGCTGCGGGTCGCCGGGAGACTGCGCTGCATAAGGAGGAAGGCCGGTCATCGCAGCGTCGGGCCGCGCCCAGGATCGGATTCCGTGGACCAGGACGCCGATCTGTTGGTCCGTAAGCATTCCTCCCTTGCTTTGCGCAAACGGAGGCATCTGGGTGCCGGGCACTCCGCTGGAGGCGACGGCGAGAATAGTCGCATCGTCCGCGAGCGCCAAAAACACGGGATCGCGCAAGGCAATCGCCGCGCTCCCTTTGCCGTCCGCTCCGTGGCAGCCGGAGCAGTTCTCCTTATATAGAGTGGCGAAATCGAGCACCTGCTCGGGACGAGGGACCTCCTCGCCGGGACCGGGACGGCCGGGCATTCGATCGCAGGCGACTGAGGCGAGAACCGCGACGCAGATCGAGGCTAGCCTGAGCTTCATGGCTTTTCTTCTCGCATTCCTGGAGCGTCGATCCCCGCCCGGACGGCGAACGGCAGAAACTGCCGCGTGCGCACCAGTGCCTGTCTCACGACGACGAGTCCGGCCACAAGGCCGAAGCCCATCTGCGAGGCGACGAACCATTTCCAATCAATCCGCTCGTCCAGCAATGGATTGATGATGCCGAGCGTCGCGTAGAGC
>JBEKOZ010000723.1:0-3037 GCA_049521275.1 Bryobacteraceae bacterium
GTTCGAACCGCGCTACGAATGGTCCGAAGAAGATTGGAGCGGCGATTCGCCTGCGCAGCTTAAGCGCCGGCTCGAACGATTTCTCGGCCGCGACCGTGAACGGGGATTCTCCTGGAACGACGGTCCGCCGATGCGCTTCGCGTTCCGCCGGATTCCAGGGGATCGGGTGATTATAGTCTGGACGGTGCATCACGTGCTGCTCGACGGGAGGTCCCTGACCACGATCTGGCGGGAGTGGCTGGCGGCATATGAAGGCGGCGAATTCCCGGTGGTCGAGGATCCGCCCGTGTTCGCCGAAGTCCCCGCAGGCGCGGAGCAATATTGGAATGAGTATCTCCGGGGAAGCGGGCAAGCCGCCGGCCAGATTACGGATCGATTGCGCCCCGTTCCGCGCCTGAGCGCGTCCGAGTTGCGGCGCGAGCGCGTCAGCTTGAGCGTCGAAGAGACCGCCAACGCCCACGAATTTGCGCGCGCTCACGGATTCACCGTTCACACACTCATACAGGGAGCGTGGGCTCTGCTCTTGAGCCGCTACTGCGGAAAAAGCGATGTGGTGTTCGGCGTTACGCGATCGGGCCGCAGCTCCCGGTCCGGCGCGGTGGGAATGTGGATCCGCACGCTGCCGTTCCGTGCGAGGATCGACGGCCGGGCGACGTCCGTCGAGTGGTTGCGTGAATTGCGGCGAGACTGGCAAGCGCAGCAGGAATTTGAAACAGTACCGCTCGAAGTGGTTTGCCGCTGGGGCGGATTTGCGGCCGGGGCCGTCCCCTTCGACAGTTGGTTGATTTTCGATCATGCGAGCCCGATCGAGACGCTGCGGATGCTGGATCCGCGGTGGAATCATCGTTCGCTGCGACGGGTGCAAAAAACCGACGCGCCTCTCACGCTGGCTGCGCACGGCGCGCCGGAACTCAGCATTGAACTGATCTACGACGAGCGCTTCTATTGCCAGGAAACAATGCGTCCCTTGGCGAGCCATCTGATCGAATTGCTGCGCAGTATCCTGGCTCAGCCCGATGCGCCCGTTGCGACGCTGAATCTTCTGACGGACGAAGAACGCCGGTGGCTTGTCGTGGATGTAAACTGCGACGTCAACCGCACTGCCGCCCCTCTGCCCACCGATTTGCGCGGCCACCATTTGTTCGAGCGCCGTGCTGCTGAGGCCCCGGAAGCGACTGCGCTCGAATGGCGCGGCGGATCGATGACCTACGGGGAGTTGAATCGCAAGGCCAACGGCGTGGCGAAGCGCCTGATCGAAATGGGCGCGCGGCCGGATGATTTGATCGGGGTCTCGATGGACCGTTCGGCGGACGCCATTCGAGCGATGCTGGGAATCTTCAAAGCCGGAGCCGCTTTTCTGGCGCTGCCGCCCGATCTTCCCGATGAGCGCATCAGCGCCATGTTGGAGACGGCTCAGCCGAAATTCGTAATCGGGAAAGACTGGTTTACTGAAGACTGCGCTGAGAACCCTTGCGTCGCCATAGAGGCCGATCACGCCGCATACGCGATCTTCACGTCGGGTTCGACGGGACGTCCCAAGGCGGCGATCGTGACGCACAGGGGATTCGTGAATTACATTCTCGCGGCCGCGAAAAAGTACGATATTCGCGCCACAGACCGGCGGCTTCAGTTCGCCTTCATGGGCTCGGATGTCTTCATCGCCGAGGTGAGCTGTTGCCTGAGTTGCGGCGCGACTCTGGTCCTCTATCCTCCCGAGGCGGGCCGTACGCTGGGCGAATTTCTCGCGGTACTGGAACAAAGCCGGATTACGCTCGCCAGTATTCCATCGAGTTGGGCCGGCGAATGGGCGTCATCGCTGGAGGGCGATCGTAAACTTCCGTCTGCATTGCGGACGGTGGTCGTCGGGATGGAGCGTTTACAGCCCGCCGCCTTCGAGACCTGGAAGATGATCGCGAAGGGACGCTTGCGCTGGTTCAACGCCTACGGCCCCAGTGAAACGAGCGGTGTCGCGACCATTTACGAACTCGGCAGTTCGGCGTGGGAAGACGCGGGCCACGTACCGATCGGCGCGGCGATCCCGAATGCGCTGACTTATGTGCTCGACGAGAATCGCGCGCCCGTGCCCGTTGGATTCGTCGGTGAGTTGTATATCGGCGGCGAAGGCGTCGGACGCGGGTATCTGAACGCCTCGGGAAAGGACGCATCGTGCTTTGGGGACGACCCGTTCCATGCAGGCAGAATGTATCGGACCGGCGATCTCGTCTACCGTCTACCGGACGGCAATCTGGTGTTCGTCGGACGCGGCGACCGCCAGATCAAGATCCGTGGCTTTCGCATTGAATTGGAAGAGATCGAAGCGGTACTGGGTGCGCATCCGGGCGTGCGGCGCTGCGCAGTCGTCGCCGCGGGCAAGACTGACCGCCAGTGGTTGGGAGCCTACGTAGAGAAAGCGCCGGGCTCGAATTCGGAACCGGCGGATTGGGCCGCCCATCTCAGGCAATCGCTTCCCTCGCACATGGTGCCGGTTGGCTTTGTCGTCCTCGACCGAATGCCGATGACTCCCAACGGCAAGGTCGACCGGCAATCGCTTCCGCCGTTCGAACCCGGCCTGATCCATGACAGTGTGATCCATAACGGGGCGCTTGCCCCGGAACCGGCCACCAAGCTGGAACGGGAACTGGTCGAGTTGTGGCGCGAGTCGCTTGGCGTTCGAAGGGTATCGACGGCCGATAACTTCTTCGAGTTGGGCGGTGACAGCCTGGCGGCTACGCGCCTCATTATAGGGATCGAGAATCGGCTAGGCCAGGAGCTGACTTTGGGCCTTCTGCAACGGGCACCGACTCCAGCGCGGATGGCCCTGCTGCTCGAAAGCGGCGCACCAGCCGAAAGCCCCTTTCTCGAATTGAAGCGCACCGGGACGCGTCCGCCCTTCATTTGCATGACGACGACGGCGAAGGGACCTCAGCGGCTCGAGTCGCTGGCAAGGAGGATGCCCGCGGACCAGCCGGTTTGGGTGTTGCCCCTTACGGACCTTGTCCCGGCAAAGGAAGGAACGGTCGAGCGCTTGGCGAGCCTC
>JBEKOZ010000724.1:0-3034 GCA_049521275.1 Bryobacteraceae bacterium
AGGAAATAGTAGCGCGGGAAAAAGCGTAATCCGAGGATCACTCCGGCGAGCGAAAGCAGAATCCAGATGGCCAGACGGCGTTCGCGGCGCATCGCGAGGACGGCTCCCACAACCAAGGCGGCTTGGAAGCCGATCCAGTTCGCGGTTCGCGTGACGCCCTCCCGGAACGGATGCTCGACGAAGGTGTTCGCGGCGTAGATTCGTCCCCATTGCCAGGCTTGCCGGTAATATTCGAACGCCGAACCGTGCAGCCACATCCATCCGACGGCGAGTGCGTTGGGCGCGGCAAAGCCCAGGAAGAGCAACGGCAACTGCCTCCATTGCCATAGGAGGCAGGCCGCAAAAACGAAGATCGCTTTCGAACTGCACAGGAGGCCGATGCCCGCTGCCACGCCGCTCCAGAAGGCCCGGCCGCGCCAGGCGAAATAAATTGCGCCCACGTGGGGCAGCACCAGCAACATGTCGGAGGCGAGAGGGATTACGGCGGAGGGCAATCCGAAGGTGAGAAAAAATGCCGCGAAGAAGCCAGCGAAGAGGCCTTCGCTCAAGCTCCATTTCGAGCGCGCGAACTGCCAGAGCGCGGCGGCGACGGCGATGACATAGGCGGCTCCCGCCAGGCGCAGCAAGATTCCGGCGCGTGCTCCCCAAAGCAAATCGACCCATGCGACGAGCGGCGGCTTGTCGAACCAGACATCGCGATAGAGGACTTTTCCGCGCGCGACTTCGATGGCGGCGGCGAGCGGCAGATTGTCGTCGGCCCACAGAATATTGGGGTGCGAAAGCCGCGCCGCAATAACGACGGCAATGACGGCCGCGATTCCCAGGAAAATTACAACGCCGCGGCGCATTCCTCCGAATATAGCGGATTGACACGCCACTGGCGGGCGAGACGGAAATGCTCGATCAGGAAGCGGACCATTTGTTCCACATCTTCGCGGACGTCGCGGAACGAGTCTTCATCGCCCTCCACGGGGTCGCGCAGTTCACGCTTCAGCACCAGGGCGGTGGTGCTGGGAATGCTGTATTCGCACAAGTTGACGATGACGTCGAAGTCGTCCAGATTGAAAATCGAGATGTGTTTGGGAGAGAAGACAGTGAGGGGAACACCCTTTTCTTCCATGACCAGAC
Source organism: Bryobacteraceae bacterium (assembly GCA_049521275.1). Classification (GTDB taxonomy): domain Bacteria; phylum Acidobacteriota; class Terriglobia; order Bryobacterales; family Bryobacteraceae; genus Palsa-187. Next base: position 1,129 of record JBEKOZ010000724.1, read on the forward strand.
GGGTTCGCCGGGAGATGCGCGGCGCCGGACGGATGCCCGCGCTATGCGATTCCAGAACGTCGGATCCATAGGCTCGGGCGAAGCCTTCGGCCATCTGGCTGCGGCACGAATTGCCGAGGCAGACGAAAAGTACGCGGGCACGGCGGCGGTGCAAACGTTCGAATAGGTTCACCTCTTGAGAGTGCCGCGAAAGCGGATGGCCGACAAGGGAAGGTAGTCCTATTTCAGATGGTACGGAACGGTTGGTACGAAATGGGGGGTCGGGGTTGGAAGGACTTTGGCGCAGACAGTCTCGAAAACCTCATCGAAACCGCTCACGACTGGGGCAAACCCTACGCGTTGAGGCGGCTGTGGCTCTTTCCGTAGACGAAGTAGACGATCAGGCCGAGCAGCATCCAAATGAATGCGACGAGCTGCGTATATTTATCGAGCGAAACGATCATGGTGATGCAGAACAGCACACCGAGGATCGGCACGAGCGGCACCAGAGGCGTCTTGAAGGGCCGATGCTGTCCCGGGTTTTTTACCCGCAGAATCCACACGCCGATGCACACGAGTACGAAAGCAAACAGCGTACCGATCGCGGTCAGGTCGCCCAGCAGATCGCCGGGAACAAAGGAAGAAAGAATCCCGACGAAGCAGAACACGATCATGTTCGCCTTGTAAGGCGTGCGAAACGTCGGGTGAATCTGGGAGAACAACTGGGGCAGCAAACCGTCGCACGCCATGGTGAAGAAAACCCGGCTTCCGCCCATCAGCATGACTAGAATGACTGATGAAAACCCCGCCAGAATCGCCACGGTCACGAGCGTCGCGAGCCACCCGAATCCCGGCATATGATGCTGAATCGCGTACGCCACCGAAGCTTCCTTGCCCGCAAGCAGAAACTCGGGATACGGCGCGACGCCGGTCAGCACCCAGCCGAACAGAATGTAGAGCACGGTGCACACCGCCAGCGAGCCAAGAATTCCGATCGGCATGTCGCGCCCGGGGTTGATGGTTTCCTGTGCCGCGGTCGAGACGGCGTCGAATCCGATGAACGCGAAAAAGACGATGCCCGCTCCGCGAAGCACGCCGCCCCACCCGTGCTGGAAGAAACCCAGATGCCCCTTAACGCCTTCCGGAATCAGAAACGGCGTGTGATTTGCCGGATCGATGAAGCTCCAGCCGATGGCGATGAATGCCAGCACGATGCCGACCTTGACAGCCACGATAATCGCATTGACGGTGGACGATTCGGAGGTGCCTTTAATCAGCAGCAGAGTCAGGATGAGAACGATGAACAAGGCCGGAACGTTCATGAGGCCGTGCGCCCCGGTGGCCGGGTCCACTTCAAAAGGAGAGTGGCACCAGGAGTATGGAATCCTGCCGCCGCACAGCTTATTCAAATATTCGCTCCAGGCAATCGACACCGTGCCCGCGCCGAATGCGTATTCGAGCACCAGAGCCCAACCGATCACCCAAGCAATGATCTCGCCCATAGTGGTGTAGGCGTAAGTATAGGCACTGCCGGCGATGGGGATCATCGAAGCAAACTCGGCGTAACACAAGCCCGCGAACAAGCATCCGATGGCGGCGAACACGAAGGAGAGCGTGACGCCGGGGCCCGCGGCCTCGCCCGACGCAGCCGCCGTGCGGACAAACAAGCCCGCGCCGATAATGGCGCCGATGCCCAGCGCGATCAGTCCCGTAGCGGTCAGCGTGCGTTTCAGGCCGTGGCTCGAATCGCTGGCTTGCGCAAGGAGGCTCGCGAGAGGCTTCGTTCGAAAGATGCTCATAGATTTTTAAGAGTGTAACAGAGATGAGGCGAGCGCCGTTTAATGCAGCTCGATCGGCGAGCCGTAGATCGCGCGGCCGATGGTGCTGCCGACCTTGACGGCCACGTCGAACCAGCCGATCATCATTT